>JASLAV010000350.1 GCA_030146905.1 Lentzea sp.
GAGCTACATCTGGCAGCTGCGCAAGGGCAAGAAGGACAACCCGACGTTCAAGCACCTGCAGGCACTGGCAGGCTTCTTCGGTGTGCCCGTGAGCTACTTCTTCGACGACGAGGTCACCGACCGCGTCGACGAACAGCTGAAGTCGTTGCAAGACCAGCAGAGCAGACTGGCCGAGATGACCTCCGGCAGCGACGCGCAGCTCATGGCGATGCGCGCGGGCGAGCTGTCGCCGGACCGCCGCCGTCTCGTCATGGAGCTGCTCGACGTCGTCTACCGCCAGGAACAGGCCGAACGCGGCGAGGGATGACCCGTGGCCGAACGTGATCTGCGCAGGCGGTGCCGCCGCCTGCTGAACGAGCTGGACATCCAGCCGCCGCTCGACGTCTCCGAGCTCTGCCGCCGCGTCGGTGAGCAGCGCGGCAAGCCCATCAGGCTGATCGCGCACCCGATCCCGGTGCCCGGCCCGTACGGCGTGTGGATCTCCACCGCGAAGGCCGACTACATCCTGTACCAGCAGGAGACGTCGAAGGCGCACCAGAACCACATCATCCTGCACGAGCTGGGTCACCTGCTGGCCGGTCACACGAGCGGCGAGCAGGGCGACGACCTGCTCACGGGCCTGTACCCGGACCTCGAACCGGACGCGGTGCGGCGTGCCCTGCGGCGCACCTCCTACGACAGCGAGCACGAGCGCGAGGCCGAGACGGTCGCGACGATCATCCTCGAATGGGCGTCGGTGCTCGACAAGGTCGCGCCGCGGGCGTCGGAGGGCCCTGCGCGCCGCATGTCGTCCTCGCTCGCCGACCGGCTGGGGTGGCTCTGACGTGGAGTACCTGAAGGAGACCCAGGGCATCGTCGCGTTCTCCGCGCTGGCGGTGGTGCTGTACCTGCTGGTCCGCAGGCCGCACGACCCGCGCCTGCGTTCGGTGACGGCACTGGTGGCGGGCTGGGCGGTCGGTTACCCGTTCGGCAGGGCGGCGGCCGGCGGCCGGTGGTTCCTCGGGCTGGACCCGATGGTGTGCCAGTTGATCCAGCACTCGATGCTGCAGGTCGGCGTGTACGGCCTGATCTGCTTCTTCCTCTTCTCCGCGCTCGACGACGCCCGCGCGAGGCGCCAGGCGCTGCTGCACCTCGTGCCGCTGGCGCTGTGCATCGGCGTCATGACGTGGGCGGTGCTGTCGATCCCCGACGACCTGCGGGTGGCGGCGGCCCGCGTGCCGAACTCGCTCGGCGGCGGTCCCACGGGCGTTCTCGCCATCACGGTCTTCTACTCGCTGGGCAACGGCTACCTCCTCTACGGCTTCGCGACGATGTTCGTGTGGGCCGTGCGCTACGCCCGCGGCGCCGAACCGCGGCTGCGCAGGGGCCTGCTGATCACCTCGACGGGTCTCGCGCTGCTGGTGCCCGCCGACGCGATCTTCGTGTCGTCGAACGTCTCCCGCTACTTCGGCGAGCCGCTCCCCCGCTGGCTGCTGACCACCGCCGTGTGGTTCCTGCTGCCGGGCGTGCTGCTGTGCGTCGCCGGGGTGGTCTACCCGATCGTCGCGATGCGGTTCGCCGCGACGAGGCTGTGGCTGCGGCACCTGCGCGCCTACCACCGGCTCGCTCCGTTGTGGACGCTGCTCAACGAGTCGTTCCCCGAGGACGCGCTGCACCGGGTGCCGTCGCGGCGCGACGCCCTGTCGTTGCGGGGCGTGCACCGGCGGTACTACCGGCGGGTGATCGAGTGCCGCGACGGTCTGGTGCGGATCAGCCCGTACGTCGCCGAGACGCCGGAGGAGCTGCCGCTGTCGGAACGGCTGCGCGCCGGGCTGGAGACCCGCAGGTCGGGCGCGGTGACGATGCGGCGGCCGATCGCGCTGGCCGTCCCCGAGGACGACGGCATGGACGCCGACGTGCGGGAGCTGGAAAAGCTCGCGGTGTCCCTGCGGTGAGCAGGTCAACGAGAACGTGACGCCTCTTCTTCGGTGACGCGGACGCACTCCTTGAGCGCCGCCACCATGTACCGCCGCCACAGCGGGGCGAACGGTCCGGAAAGGATCCACCGCCGGCCCGGCAGCGGCAGGAACTCGTAGGTCCACCTGATGAGCGTGCCGTCGCCGTCGGGGTTGAAGTTCCACTCGCCCCGGACCCCGGCCGCGAGTCGTGCGAGGACGTTCGTGAAACCGCTGAGCTGGTAGGCGAACGACACGCCTTCGACGTACTCGATGAGTTGTTCGTCCGCCTGGGACCCGTCCTCGAACTGCGGGTTGCGCGTCGGACCGACGTGGTCCCACGCCTCGGTCTGGTTCGCGACGGACTTCACGCCGGGGAAGGGGCCCACCTTGTGGAAGACGCTGGGCAGGTCGATCGGCGCGATGACGCGGAACGCGTGCTCGGGTGAGGTCGCGGTGCGCTGCTGGACGGTGATCGGAACCGTGCGGTCACCGGGCTTGATCAGGAGTGAGATCGTCATGCGGCAAGTCTGCGCGGCCGGGACGACGCCCACCAGAGACCCTCAGTACCACCCAGTCCGCCGCGGGGCGTGGGAACCTGGAGCCATGAACGATCTTGCTGTCGTCCTGCGGACGTGGCGCGACAGGATGACGCCCGCGGAGGTGGGCCTGCCGGCGGGGACCGACCGCCGCAGTCCCGGACTGCGCAGGGAAGAGCTCGCGGCGCTCGCGGGCATCTCCGTGGACTACCTCGTCCGCCTGGAACAGGGGCGCGCCCGCAACCCCTCCCCGCAGGTGCTGGCCTCCCTCGCGCGAGCGCTCCGGGTCAACGAGGCGGAACGCGACGTCCTGTTCCGCGCCGCGGGAGTGGCGCCGCCGCAGGCAGGCACCATCTCGACGCACGTGAGCCCCGGCGTCCACCGCATCCTGGACCGGCTCCGGGACACGCCGGTCGCCGTGTACACCGCGGCGTGGGACTTCGTGCAGTCCAACGCCCTGTGGGACGCGCTCTTCGCCGGTGAGAAGGGACGGACGGGGCGAGAAGCCAACCTCGTGTGGCGGGCGTTCACCGCGGCGGACGTCCCCGTCGCCTGGGCGGACGGTGAGGAGGAAGCCTTCCGGCGGGATCTCGCGGCGGACCTGCACACGGCCTTGAGCGCCTATCCCGGGGATCCCCACCTGGCGTCGCTCATCGCCGATCTGCGCCAGGTGAGTGCCGAGTTCGACGCCGTGTGGCGCGAGTGGGACGTCACGCGGCAACCCTCGCGGCCCAAGCAGATCTCCGCCCCCGGTGTCGGAGCCGTGACGCTGGACTGCGACATCCTCACCACGCACGACACCGACCTGCGGCTCATCGTCTACACCGTGGCGCCGGGATCGGAGGACGCCGACAAGCTGGACCTCCTGCGCGTCGTCGGCGCCTGCTCGTCGTAGAAAGCTCGCGGTGTCCCCGCGCTGCGCTTATGGTCCTGAAGTGGACCTGCCCGTGATGCCGCCGGTGAAGCCGATGCTCGCGAAGTCCGTGCCCGGCCTGCCGCGCGGGGACGGGCTCGCCTACGAGCCCAAGTGGGACGGCTTCCGCTGCATCGTGTTCCGCGACGGCGACGAGGTCGAGCTGGGCTCGCGCAACGACAGGCCGCTCACCCGGTACTTCCCCGAGGTCGTCGAGCTGCTGAGGGAGGCGCTGCCGCCGCGGTGCGTCGTCGACGGCGAGATCGTGCTGGTCACGCCCGGCGGGCTGAGCTTCGACACCCTTCAGCTGCGGCTGCACCCCGCCGCGTCGCGGGTCAGGAAGCTCTCGGTCGAGACGCCGGCGAGCTTCGTCGCGTTCGACCTGCTGGCCTGCGGTGACGACGACCTCACCGGCCTGCCGCTGACCCAGCGCCGCGCCAGGCTGGAGGAGGTCGTCACCGAGGTCCCCGGCATGTACCTGACACCGTCCACAGCGGACCCCGACGTCGCGCAGGACTGGTTCACCCGGTTCGAGGGCGCCGGCTTCGACGGTGTGGTGGTGAAGCACCTGGACGGCGTCTACGAGCCGGACAAGCGCGTGATGTTCAAGGTGAAGCACGAGCGGACCGCCGACTGCGTGGTCGCGGGCTACCGCCTGCACAAGGACGGCGAGAGCGTCGGGTCGCTGGTGCTCGGGCTCTACCAGGACGGCGAGCTGCGCAACGTGGGCGTGGCGAGCAGCTTCACCGCGGCCCGGCGGCGCGAGCTGGTCGACGAGCTGAAGCCGTTGCTGAACCCCGCCGAACACCCGTGGGCCGCGTGGGCGACCTACGAGGGGCCCGGCATGAACAGCCGCTGGAACCCCGAGAAGCAGCTGCAGGTCGTGCTGCTGGAGCCCACGCGCGTGGCCGAGGTGCGCTACGAGCACGTGCAGGGCGGCCGGTTCCGGCACACCGCGCGTCTCGTGCGGTTCCGCTTCGACAAAGAGCCCGCGGAGTGCACCTACGAGCAGCTGGAGGAGGTGCCGCCGGCCGAGCTGGACGCGCTGTTCGGCGAGGCGGAGCGCCGTCGGACAATCGAGCGGTGAAGGTGATCAAGCGCGACGGCACGCACGAGATCGAGATCCAGCGGTCGCGGTTCCTCTGCCACGTCGCCCGCGTCTCCTCGGAGCGGGAGGCGGCGGAGTTCTTCGCACGCGTTCGCAAGGAGCACTGGCAGGCCACGCACAACTGCACGGCGTTCCGCACGCGCGACACCCAGCGCTCGTCCGACGACGGCGAGCCCGCCGGCACCGCGGGGGTGCCGATGCTGGAGGTCCTGACACGACGGGACCTCGTCGACACCGCCGTGGTCGTCACCCGCTACTACGGCGGGATCAAGCTCGGCGCCGGTGGCCTGGTCCGCGCGTACGGGCGGGCCGTGTCGGAGGCGATCGACTCGCTGGGCACCCTCACCCGCGAACGGCACGAGACCGTGCTGCTGGCCGTGGACCACGACCAGGCGGGCAAGCTGGAGAACGCGCTGCGCGCCGCCGGGTACCACGTCGCGGACGCCGAGTACGGCCACGACGTCACGTTCACCGTGCACACGAAGGACCCGGAGGCGTTCGAGGTGTGGCTCGCCGCGCAGACCGGCGGCGCGGTCACGGCGATCAGGGGCGAACCGGTGGACCTGGACCGTTAGGCCCTGTCCTGCAGGTCCGTTCGATGAGAGTCACGGTCGAGCGTTGCGGCGGTGCCGCCTCCGGGGCCCTCGGCCGCGACTATCGCGGACGAGACTTGCAGGACACGCCTTGGGCGAGCAGGGCGTCGAGCGCGGCCTGGCTCTCGTCGTCCGCGGCGCGGTGGACCACCAGCAGCTGGTCAGGGTCCTGCACCGGCCTGAGCGTCTCGAACTCGACGGCGATCTCACCGGCGTCCGGGTGCCACAGCAGCTTGCGGCCGCGGGCGTTGACCTTGACGTCCTGCGAGGCCCACAGGCGCGCGAACTCCGCGTCGAGCGACACGCACTCGGCGATGAGGTCGCTGAGCACCTGGTCGTCCGGGTGTGCCGC
This sequence comes from Lentzea sp., assembly GCA_030146905.1. The sequence continues at coordinate 5,440 of JASLAV010000350.1, forward strand.
CCAGGCGGTGCGCAGGTGGGCGACGCCCTCCCGCACCACGCGGTCGCGGTCGACGTAGCGCTCGCGCATCTCCGGGTGCATCAGGCACACCCACATCGCGTTGCGCCGGGACGGCGGCAGGGTGTCGAAGTCGAGGAACAGCCGCGCCATCTCGTCGTTCCAGGCGAGGACGTCGTAGCGGTGGTTCATCAGCATGGCCGGGCGCGGGGACAGGTCGTCGACCAGCCTGGCCAGTGAGCGCTCGGCGGTGGTGGCGGGCTTGTCGTCGTCGCGGGGCCGTTGCCGGGCCAGGCCGTAGAGGTAGCTGCGTTCGTCCGGCTCCAGGCGCAAGGCCCTGGCCAGCGCCTCCACCACGTCCGCCGAGGGCCGCAGCCCGCGTGCCTGTTCGAGCCGCACGACGTAGTCGACGCTGATCCCCGCCAGTTCGGCGACCTCCTCCCTGCGCAGTCCGGGGGTCCGCCGCGACTGGCGGCGCGAGGGCAGGCCGAAGTCGCTCGGGTCCAGGCGTTCGCGGCGGGTCCGCAGGAACGCGGCCAGCTGCTCCGTCACGTCCACGGTGCCGGTGATCACCTCTGGTCCAACAGCCGGGGTAGGACGGCTGTTCCCAGGAAGTGCCTTCCCTTATCCCCGGGCCGCGACCGGCAGAGGCTGGTTCCCGAAGACGATCGCGAACACAGGAGGACCTGATGTCGTCGCTCACCCTCGACACCTACCGGCTGCTGGGCCGGTCAGGGCTGCGGGTCTCCCCGCTGGCGCTGGGCACCGCCACGTTCGGCCCCACCCTGGGCTGGGGCGCGGAGCAGGACGAAGCCCGGAAGCTGTTCGACCTCTACGTCGACCGCGGCGGCAACTTCATCGACACCGCCGCCGCCTACGGCGAGTCCGAACGCATGCTGGGCGAGTTCATCCGCGGCCGCCGCGAGAGCCTCGTGGTGGCGACGAAGTACACGACGCTGCGCACGCCCGGCGACCCGAACTCCGGGGGCGCCCACCGCAAGAGCCTGTTCTCGTCGGTGGAGAACAGCCTGCGGCAGCTGGGTACCGACTACCTCGACCTGCTGTACGTGCACGTCTGGGACTTCTCCACCCCGGTCGAGGAGGTGCTGCGCGGCTTCGACGACCTGGTCCGGCAGGGCAAGGTCCTGTACGTGGCGATGTCGAACGCCCCCGCGTGGCAGGTCTCGCGCATGCAGGCGATCGCCGACCTGCGCGGGTGGTCGCCGCTGGTCGCGTTGCAGATCGAGTACAGCCTCATCAACCGTGACGCGGAACGCGACCTGATCCCGATGGCGCGGGCCATGGGGCTGGGCGTGACCCCGTACTCACCGCTGGGCGGCGGCGTGCTGTCCGGCAAGTACACCCGCGCCGACCTGACCTCTCCCGACACCGCCGAGAGCTCGCGCAGGAGCTTCAACGCCAACCTGGGCATGGTCACCGAACGCACCCTCGACGTCGCGGACGTCGTGCGGGAGGTCTCCGCGGAGGTGGGGTGCACGCCGGCGCAGGTCGCGCTCGCCTGGAACCTGCGGCAGCCCGGCGTGACGGCGCCCGTCGTCGGCGCCCGCACCCCCGAGCAGCTGCTGGGGAATCTGGACGCCCTGGAGGTGGACCTCACCGCCGGCCAGCTGGCCCGGCTCGACGCGGCCAGTGCGACCGGGCTCGGCTACCCGCACAACCTGCTCGCGGGCGACCACATCCGCGCGGTGATGAAGGGCGGCCTGAAGATCGAGGACCGCTGAAAGAGCCGTGGCGCGCTCCCCTCG
>JASLAV010000884.1 GCA_030146905.1 Lentzea sp.
GCGCTGACCGACGTGACGTACGTGTTCGACGAGCCGACGATCGGCCTGCACCCGCACGACATCCAGCGGATGAACAACCTGCTGCTCCGCCTGCGCGACAAGGGCAACACCGTCCTCGTCGTCGAGCACAAGCCAGAGACCATCGCCATCGCCGACCACGTCGTCGACCTCGGCCCCGGCGCGGGCCGCAACGGCGGCACGATCTGCTACGAGGGGACGCTCGACGGTCTGCGGGCCAGCGACACCGTGACCGGGCGCCACCTGGACGACCGGGCGTCGTTGAAGGACTCGGTGCGCGCCCCTTCCGGCGTGCTGGAGATCCGCGGGGCGTCCACCAACAACCTGCGCGACGTGGACGTCGACATCCCGCTGGGGGTGCTGACGGTGGTCACGGGCGTGGCGGGCTCCGGCAAGTCGTCGCTGATCCACCAGTCGATGCCGCGCGACGCCGGCGCGATCGTCGTGGACCAGACGCCGATCAAGGGCTCGCGCCGTTCCAACCCCGCGACCTACACCGGTCTGCTGGAGCCGATCCGCAAGGCGTTCGCCAAGGCCAACGGCGTGAAGCCCGCCCTGTTCAGCGCGAACTCCGAGGGCGCGTGCCCGAACTGCAACGGCGCGGGCGTCGTGTTCACCGACCTCGGCATCATGGCGACGATCGAGACGCCGTGCGACGTCTGCGAGGGCAAGCGGTTCGACCAGGCGGTGCTGGAGTTCAAGTTCGGTGGCCGCGACATCTCCGAGGTGCTCGCGATGCCGGTCGCCGAGGCGGTCGAGTTCTTCGGCGCGGGTGAGGCCCGCACCCCGGCCGCGCACGCGATCCTGGAACGGCTGAACGACGTCGGCCTCGGCTACCTGTCGCTGGGCCAGCCCCTGACGACCCTGTCCGGCGGCGAGCGCCAGCGGCTGAAGCTGGCCACGCACATGGCCGACAAGGGCGGCGTCTACGTCCTCGACGAGCCGACGACCGGCCTGCACCTCGCCGACGTCGAACAGCTGCTGGGCCTGCTCGACCGCCTGGTCGACTCGGGCAAGTCGGTGATCGTGATCGAGCACCACCAGGCCGTGATGGCGCACGCCGACTGGATCATCGACCTCGGTCCCGGCGCAGGTCACGACGGCGGCAAGGTCGTCTTCGAGGGCACGCCCTCCGACCTGGTGGCCGGTCGCTCCACGTTGACCGGCGAGCACCTGGCCGACTACGTGGGTGCCCCGGTTCGGCATAAGAAGCGCTGAGCGGGTACCAAGAGGCATGGACATCACGCCCTTCCTGGACCGCAAGCTCAGCCGCAGGTTCTCCAGCTACGACAGCGACCAGGACGGGTACGTCGAACGCGCGGACTTCTTGCTCGCCAGCGAGCGCATGACCTCGGCGTTCGAGCTGAGCATGGACGACGTGCGGGCGAAGCGGTTGCACGAGCAACTGCTGGGCGTGTGGGACCACCTCGCCGCCGTGACGGACACGAACGACGACGACAAGATCAGCCTGCCGGAGTACAAGAAGGCGTTCGCGAAAGGGCTGCTCGGCCGCCCCGAGGCGTTCGACGACGTCTACGTGCCCTATCTCGACGCACTGCTGACCGTCGCCGACCACGACGGTGACGGCCAGATCGGTGTGGAGGAGCACGTGCGGTGGTCACGGGCGATGATGAACGTGTCCGAAGCCGACGCGCGCGCCGCCCACGCACGGCTCGACCACGACGGTGACGGGCTGATCGGGTCCGATGACCTGCTGGCCGCTCTGCGGGCGTACTACTTCTCGGAGGACCTGGACGGGCCGGGCGCGTGGCTGCTCGGTCCGCTCGACTAGCCGTTCTCGGCGGCCTTCTTGATCGAGGCGGCTTCCGTCTCGACGTACCGCCTGGTCAGCGACTTCGTCATCAGCCAGCCGATGCCGGAGAGCGGGCCGTACATCGTCAGGGTGAGGGTGAGCCGGCTGCCTTCCGGGTGCGGCTCGACGTCGTGTGCGGCGACGACGGAGACACCCGGTGACCTCGACTGCCAGGTGAACGACGACCCGCTGGTCAGGCCGGTGACCGTCCACACCGCCTCGGACAGCCGGGGTTGCTTCAGGCGGGTGCGGGAGCCGACGGCCAGCGGTCCGCTGTCGAGGCGCTCCACGGCGTCGACCGTGGGGATGCGCTCGGGCCAGCGCCCGACGTCGGCCAGCACCTCCCAGACCTGCTCGGGCGGCGCGGCGATCGTGAGGGTGTGCTGCAGGCCTGGCATGCCGGCGAGTCTAGAGTCCGTCCTGCAAGTTGTTCAGGCGTTCCATCAGGTCAGATCCGCCTTCCGGCACCAACCTGACGGCGAAGGGTGAAAACATGACGATCGACCAGAACAAGGCTTCCGTCAGAAAGCTGGTCGAAGGCCTGGGAACGAACGGCAGTCCCGACGCCTTCGACGTCCTCCACGAGGACCTGGTGTGGACCGTGATGGCTGACGCCGCCACTTTCCCGGTCTCGGGCGACATGTCGAAGTCCGCGTTCGTCGAACACATGAAGAGATTTCATGACTCGCTTCCCGGTGGCATTCGCATATCAGTGACCAATGTGATTGCGGATGAAGCCAACGCGTCAGTGGAGGCGACATCGAACGCGCTTCTCGCCAACGGGAAGAGCCTCAACCAGGTATATCACTTCGCATTCGAACTGGTGGACGGCAAGGTTGTCGCGGCCCGCGAGTACATCGATACGGCCCGCGCCCTTTTCGCGTTTTCCGGGTGAGCGATCTTGCCCATACCGTCAGGACAGGTTCTGGAACCGCTTGCCGATCTCCTCGACGGCCGCGGCCGCGATCTCGCGTGCCGCCGCCCGCGGTGAGGACCGGCCGATGACCTGCTCGGTGAGGCGGCGCATGTTCGTGCCGATCTTGTCGAACGCCGACTCGGCCGTGGCCTCGATGTCGCCGAACAACGTCCACCACCACCAGGAGTTCGTGGCGGAGTTCGCGACGACGTCCGGGATGACCAGCGCGG
>JASLAV010000364.1 GCA_030146905.1 Lentzea sp.
GCGGTGACCGCGCTGCGCCGTGCCGCCGGGGCGAACCCTGACCCCCGGATCGCCCGGCGGTTGGGGGCGGTGCTCCACCAGCGGTACGAGCGATTCCAGGGGGAGCGCGACCTGAACGAGGCGCTGAACGTCCTGCGCTCCGCCCTCGCCCGCGACCCGGGCCGATCACCGGACCTGCTGCTCGACCTCGCCCACGTCCTGCGCGACGTCAGTCGGCGCCGCAGTGACATCGGGGCGTCGGCGGAAGCCCTGGCACTCGCCCGCGAGGCGGTTCGGCGGTCGCAGGGCGCCCAGGCGCGCCGAGCGGCCAACGCCATGGCGATCCTGTTGAACGCCGACGACATCTCAGCCGACGAAGCCGGTGAGGCGGTGCACGCCGCCCGTCTGGCCTTCGACCCGTCCAACGGGAGGTCCGTCGCGCCGGCGGACCGGTCCGTGCTCGGCACCGCCCTGCTCAACCAAGGGGAGCTGACCCGGAACGTGCGCCTGATCGACCAGGCGATCGCCGAGTACGAGCGAGCGGTCTCCGAGACGGCCGTCGACGATCCGTTCCACGCCAAGTTCCTGGCGAACCTGAGCACCGCGCTGTACACGAGGTACGAGATCGGCGGACGTCGCGCCGATCGACGTCGGGCGTTGGAGAAGTGCCGGCTCGTCGCGATGGCCAAGGTCGCCGAGCCCTCGGTCCGCCAGGCGGGCGCGCGCAACCAAGGGTACCTGGCGTTGATCGTGCGGCGCCACGAGGAAGCGGCGGCGGCACTCGAGCTGGCGGTCCAGTTGCAGGCCGAGGTCGTCCCCGAACGGCTCGACCGGGCCGACATCCAACGCTTGCTGACCGAGTCGAAGGGCTTGACCAGCGACGCCGCAGCCCTCGCGTGCGCGCGGCTCGACCACCTGAAGGCCGTCCAACTGCTCGAACTGGGCCGGGGCGTCATGCTCGGTCGCGCGCTCCGCCTGCGCAGCGACCCGAGCGCGGTTCGGCGGTTGGCACCCGACCTGGCCGACGAGTACGAGGACGTCCGCAGCAGGCTCGACAACGCAGCCGGCTCGTCACCGGAGGCACGTGTCACCACCGCGCGCGACTACCACGACGTACTGCGGCGGATCCGCGCCGTCGACGGTCTCCGCGGCTTCCTGCGCCCGCCCGGGATCGGCCGGCTCGCGTCCGGGTCGACCGGCAGGCCGGTCGTGCTGATCAACGTGAGCGACGTCCGGTGCGACGCGCTGGTCCTCGTCAACGGAAAGCTGGGCGTGATCCCGCTTCCCGACCTCGAGCCCGACGACGTCCGGGACCACGCACTCGCGGTCTACTCGGAGCACGTTACCGAACACGACCGACGGCTGCTGCTCGACTGGCTGTGGCACGTGGTGGCACGACCGGTGCTCGACCCGCTGAGCCGTTTCCTCGGCAGCAGCAAGAGGGTGTGGTGGGTGCCGACCGGGGCGCTGGGGCTGCTCCCGCTGCATGCCGCCACCGGTCTCTCCGGTGAGTCGGCGCTGGACCGGGTGGTGTCCTCATACGCGCCGACGGTGTCCGCGATCCACCACGCACGACGATCGCGCGCCGACGCCGGACCGGTGCGCCGTCGCGTGGTGTTCTCCGCGGAGTACCACCGCGATCCCCTACCCGCGTCGATCCGCGAGGCGGCACACGTGGCCGACCTGTGGGCAGTGCCTCGCATCGACGTCACCGCGCTGACACCAGAGCAGGTGCTCGCGGCGTTCGTGGGCGCAAGTTCGGTGCACGTGGCGCTGCACGCCGTGACGGATGCGAGCGACCCATCCGCGAGCGGGCTGGAGTTGCCGACCGGCCGGTTGACCGTCGAGGACATCGCGAACGCGCGCTCGGCCGGTGCTGAACTGTGCTACCTGTCAGCGTGCGCAACGACCGCAACGACCACTGAGCTTGTCGACGAGGCGATACACCCGACATCCGCGTTCTTCCTCAGCGGTTTCCGCGACGTGGTCGGCACTTTCTGGCCATTGCCGGACGCCGTCGCACGTCGAGCGGCCCGCTTGTTCCACTCCCGCTCGGACGCCCACGGCATCCCCCGCGCGGTGCACGACACGAACACCGACCTGAGGCGCCGCTACCCCGATCACCCGTCGATGTGGAGTTCGCTGCACCACGTGGGCGGTTGACGGATACCAGGAGGCAGGCTGCGGTGGATCGGCGCCGGCCTCCGTTCGTCTCGAAGCTTTCCCGCCTCGTGCCGCCGCGCAGGACGGGTCTGCGGGTGTCGTTCGGGTAGGTGGTGTTCTCACTTCACCTGATGCCCGAAGCCATCATCGCCGGGACGCGGTGCTGGACGCGTTGTTGTTGCGACTGCACACCGAGACCGCCTGCCGTCGCTCCGGGGCGCTCGGTCTGCGACTGATGGCTCTGGACACCGAATCTGCGCGGTACGGCTGCGCGAGAAGTTCGGCACCGAGCGCTGGCAACCGATCACCCCGGCCCTGGCCACCGGCCTGGCCGAGCATGCCGGCGCCCGCGGGGTGCGCGAGCCCGAGGAGCAGTTGCTGCGGCACGCCGACGGCACACCGCTGCCCGGACGCCGCTACGACCTACTGTGGAAACGGGTGAAGGACAACCTGCCCTGGGCGGCGAAGCTCGGCGTGTCGATGCACTGGCCGCGTCACACGACGTTGACCTGGGTGGAGCGCCGTTACGGCCATGCCGCAGCGCGGGCCTACGCGGGCCACACCGACACCAAGGGCGGCTCGACCCTGACCTGCATCAAGGGAGTGCCACACGAGGTGGCCCGGGTACTGGCGGCGTACACCCGCGAACCGCACCCCCTGGCCGCGTCGGACCGACCGGGGTGAACGGTCGCATCGCGGGGTGACTCTCGCAGCGGAACCAGGAAGTGCCGGTCGACGGACGCGGTCCGTCG
>JASLAV010000365.1 GCA_030146905.1 Lentzea sp.
ACCCGCTCCGCCACTGGTCCGTGATCGCGTAGTCGACGTCGCAGCCGACCGCGGCCGCCGCGGCCGTCGGGGTGGCGATACCGGCCGCGACCAGGGCCGCGGCGACGGCCAGAGCCGCACGGACGATCCGAGCGAAGTGCATGCCTACTCCTGGGGACGTGCGGCGGTTCGCCTGATTCTTCCCCAGAAGTCGGCGTGGCTAGCCGAGAGTGAGCGCGATGCCCAGCGCGACGGCGACGACCACGCAGGCAACGGCCAGCCGCAGGTTCTCGCAGGTTTTCGTCACGCCACCCACGGTAACCACGGTCACCGGAAGATCCAAGGCAAGAGAACGTTAATGCCGAATGAATCCCGTCTCACCCCGCCGGACTACACCCGATTCGTCGGCGAGTGGAAGAGGTCGATCGCTTTCCGCATCGTCTCCCGCGCCCGGCCGCGGTCCCCGGCCAGGTCGTAGGCCTGAGCCAGCAGGAACCACACCCGCCAATCCTCCGGGCGCGCCTCGACGTCGGCCCGGCGCTGGTCGAACCACGCGTCGGCCGCCTCCCGGTCCACCCGGCCGGACGGGCGGCGCGGCAACTCGGACGTGTCGAGGAGACCGCCCTCGGCGTCGAGCTGCCGCGCCATCCGCTCGGTGGTGAAGCCGAACCTGAGGTTCGTCCAGGCGATCCACGCGCCGATCAGCGGCAGCACGAGCACGCCGACGCCGAGACCGATGCCGACCGGGTCGCCGGTGCCCAGCAGCACCACGGCCCGGCCGCCGAGCAGCACGAAGTACACCGCCAGCGCGGCGGTGATCACGAACGCGACGGTGCGGGTCTTCACGGTGTCCGCTCCATCGGTGCGGGGCTCATCCGGGGCAGGTCAGAGGTCCATGTACTTGTCGAGACCCACGGACAGCCCGGGGTGCCCCGCGATCGACCGCACGGCCAGCAGCACGCCCGGCATGAACGACGTGCGGTCCAGCGAGTCGTGCCGCAGCGTCAGCGTCTCGCCCTCCGTGCCGAACACGACCTCCTGGTGCGCGATCAGCCCGGCCACGCGCAGCGAGTGCACCCGCACGTCGTTCACGAGCGTGCCGCGCGCGCCGGGGGCCTCCTGCGTGGTCGCGTCCGGCATCGGGCCGATGCCCGCCGCCTCGCGCGCCTGGGAGATCAGCCGGGCGGTGTGCGCGGCCGTGCCCGAGGGCGCGTCCACCTTGCGCGGGTGGTGCAGCTCGATGACCTCGACCGACTCGTAGTACGGGGCGGCGAGTTCCGCGAACCGCATGGACAGCACGGCGCCGATGGCGAAGTTCGGCGCGATCAGCACGCCCAGCTCCGGCTTCGCGTCGAGCCACTCGGACACCGTGCCCAGCCGCTGCGCGTCGAACCCGGAGGTGCCGACCACGGCGTGGATGTCGTTGTCCACGCAGAACCGGATGTTGTCCATCACCACTTCGGGGCTGGTGAAGTCGACCGCGACCTGCGCCCCGGCGTCGGCCAGGTTGAACAGCCAGTCACCCGCGTCGACCATGGCGACGACTTCCATGTCGCCCGCGGCCTCGACCGCGCGGCACACCTCGGCGCCCATGCGGCCCCTGGCCCCGATGACGCCTACGCGGAGTGGTTCGGCCGAAGACCTGCTCGCGGGGTCGAGCGGGGACTGGGAACTCAAGAGATCACCTCGTGCACCTGGGACGGCAGATCGTCGGCGTGAGCGTAAGGGCCGACCACGGCGGCGGCGACGGGGCGTCGCAGCAAGTCCTTCGCCAACGTGGCGACGTCCTGCGGGGTGACCTCGTCGATGCGCGCCAGCGTCTGCTCGACGGACAGGTAGTCGCCGTAGTTCAGCTCGCCCTTGCCGATGCGCGACATCCGCGAGCTGGTGTCCTCCAGGCCCAGCACGAGCCCGCCGCGCAGCTGGCCCTTGCCCCGGGCCACCTCCGCGTCGCTCAGCCCCTCACGGGCCACCGTGGACAGCACGTCGCGCACCACGCCGGCCACGTCGCCGAGCCGGTCCGGCTGGCAGCCCGCGTACACCGACAACGTGCCCGCGTCCGCGTAGAGGCCGACCGACGAGTAGACCTGGTAGGCCAGGCCGCGCCGTTCCCGGACCTCCTGGAACAGCCGCGAGCTCATGCCGCCGCCCAGCGCGGCGTTGAGCACGTTCAACGCGAACCGGCGCTCGTCGTGCCGGTCGAGCCCGCGCACGCCCAGCATCAGGTGCGCCTGCTCGGTGTCGTCGGAGTGCAGCACCAGCTTGCGCGAACCGGGGATGCGGGCCCGTCCCGCCCGGGGCGCGACGGGCGTGCCGACGCGGTCGAGCCGGTCGCCGATCTGCTTGCGCGCCAGGCGCATCACGTGCGCGTGGTCGATGTTGCCCGCCACCGCGAGCACCATCCGCGGCAGCGTGTAGCGCTTCTTGTAGAAGCCGAAGAGCGCGTCGCGGTCCATGTCCCCGATGGACTGCTCGGTGCCCAGCACCGGACGTCCCAGCGCGTGCTCGCCCAGCAGGGCGTCCAGGAACGCGTCGTGCAGCAGGTCTTCCGGGTCGTCGTCGCGCATCGCGATCTCTTCGAGCACCACGCCGCGCTCGGTCTCGAAGTCGCGCGGCTCGCACAGCGCGTCGAACACCACGTCGCACACCAGGTCCATCGCCAGCGGCAGGTCCTCGTCCAGGACGTGCGCGTAGTAGCAGGTGTGCTCCTTGGCGGTGAACGCGTTCAGCTCGCCGCCGACCGCGTCGATCTCCTCGGCGATCT
>JASLAV010000934.1 GCA_030146905.1 Lentzea sp.
CCTGGGACAGCGGCACCAAGGCGGTGCTGCCCACCGGAGGAGCACTGGGCGGCGCGTCGTTCGCCTACGGCTACGTCGGTCTCGGCCAGTCGCACTCCGCGTGCCCGCCCCGGCCCGAGGCCGTCGACCTCGGTGAGGGCGGCCGGAACCTGGTGCAGGGCTGGGCGAAGGGACAGACCAACAACGGCCTGGCCGTCAAGGCCCTCGCCGGCTGGAAGCTGTTCGCGGGCGCGGGCACCGCCAACCCGCCGCGCCTGTTCGTCACGAGCACGCAGTACGACGCGGGCTACCGCATCGATCGCGGTGTGCCGGAACCACCGGTGCACCGCACCAGTGACAGCGGACCCGACCCGAAGCCGGGCGTCAAGATCACGGTGACGAACAAGAGCGGCCTGGCGTGGAGCGCGGCCGGGGGCTACAAGCTCTCCTACCGCGCGTTCAGCGCGACGGGCCAGCCGAAGGACGCCCGGGTCGCGGCCGAACTGCCGCCCGACGTCAGCGTCCCGCCGGGCGGGAGCATCACGCTCGACGCCAGGGTGTTCCAGATGGAGCCGGGTGACTACCTGCTCGACTTCAGCATGGTGCACAACAACACCTTCTTCACCGACGAGCAGATCCCGCCTGCCCGCCTGTCGTTGACGGTGTTCGAGCTGCCGCCGATCGTCAAGGCGCAGTACCCGCCGGCCGGCCACTCCTCGCCCGTGCTCACGCCGCAGCTGTGGGCCGACGCGGTGGACGTGGACGCCCCGCCGAACACGACGATCGACTACGAGTTCGAGGTCTGCCAGAAGAACGACGTCACCGGCGAGATCAACGTCGGCTGCCGGATCTCACCGAGGTCGAAGTCGCGCACCTGGACCGTCCCGAAGGGATGGTTGCAGTGGAGTGAAACCTATTACTGGCGCGCCTTCGCGATCGACCCCGCGGGCACGCGCAGCGAGAAGCTGCAGTTCAGCGCGCTGCTGACCGCGGTGCCGCAGCCCGACATCACCTCGCACCTGGGCGGGGCGCCCTACAGCGCCGGCGACCTCGACTTCGACCCGCAGATCGGCAACTACAGCACCGCCGCGGTCGACTCGGCGATCGGTGTCACGGGCCCCGAGCTCACGGTCTCCCGCACCTACAACAGCCTCGACCCGCGCAAGGACCTCGCGTTCGGCGCCGGGTGGTCGACGCGCTACGACATGCGCGTCGTGCCGGACAACGACGGCAGTGGCAACGTCGTGGTGACGTACCCCGACGGCCAGGCGGTGCGGTTCGGCAAGAACAACGAGGACGGCAGCTTCGATCCGCCGCCCGGCCGGTTCGCGACCTTCTACCAGGACTCCGCCACGTCGAACTACGTGCTGGTGGACAAGTCCAACACCACCTACACGTTCCGCTCCGACGGCAAGATCGCGTCGATCTACGACAACGCCGCCAGGCTCGTCGAGTTCGACTACGGCACCACGGGGCTGCTCAAGCGCGCGATCAACCGCACCAGCAACCGGACGCTGTGGTTCACCTTCTCGGGCAACCACGTCAAGGAGGTCCGGACCGACGCGCCGGTCACCGGTGGCACGCCGATCAAGTGGACCTACGAGTACTTCGGCGACCAGCTGAAGAAGGTCTGCGACCCGACCGGCGCCTGCACCCAGTACGAGTACTCCCAGGGATCGCACTACCGGTCCGCGGTGGTGGACTCGAAGCCGGACTCCTACTGGCGGCTCGGCGAGCCGGCCGGCAACGCGGCGGTCAGCCAGGTCGCTACCAACCTGACCAAGGACTGGGGCGAGCACCGGAACACCACGCGCGACCACGCCGGTCCGCTCGCCGGCAGCCCGGACAGGGCGACCGGGTTCAACGGCACCAGCTCGTTGGTCAAGCTCCCCGACGGCGCGATCAAGAAGAGCCGTGACCTGTCCATCGAGCTGTGGTTCAAGACCACGACCGGTGGCCCGTTGATGGGCTTCCAGCACAAGCCGTTCGACGAGAACCCCGAAGGCGCCGTCCCGGTCCTGTACGTCGACAAGGACGGCAAGCTGCGCGGCCAGTTCTGGCACGGCAGGGTCTCGCCGATCACCAGCACCGCCGCGGTGAACAACGACCAGTGGCACCACGTAGTGCTCACCGGTTCGCTCGCCGTCACCACGATGTACCTCGACGGCAACAAGGTCGGCGAGATCACCGGTGCCGAGATCGACGACAGCAGGCTGAACTTCGGTCAGATCGGCGCCGCGCACGCCGTCGGTCCCGCCGACTGGGCGCCGCACGGCTGGTGGCCGAACGAGGGCAAGAAGTTCTTCCACGGCCAGATCGACGAGGTCGCGCTCTACCAGCACCCGCTGGGCGAGGCCGCCGTCAAGCAGCACTACGCCGCGCGTGAGCACTCCGACCAGTTGACCAAGGTCGTCATGCCGAGTGGCCGCGTCGCCGCGGAACTCGCCTACGACACGACCAACGACCGCATCTCCGAGTACACCGACGAGAACGGCGGCACCTGGAAGCTGGGACTGCCGCAGGTCTCCGGGAACGAGGAGAAGGACGCGGCGGGCCGTTCGGTCAAGAACCTGGTCCGCTCGATCGAGGTGACCGACCCCGGCAAGAGGTCGCACTTCTTCG
>JASLAV010000937.1 GCA_030146905.1 Lentzea sp.
CAGACCGGGCTGACGCGCACGGCGGCGCGGATCCTCGCGGAGATCTTCATGACCGACCGGGGCAGCCTGTCCGCGACGGAACTCGTGCTGCGGCTGTCGGTGAGCCCGGGAACGGTCTCGCGGTCGACCGCCTACCTGCAGCAGCTGGACCTGCTGCACGCGGAACGCGACGGCAAGCGCATGCGCTACTTCCTGGGCGACGACCTCTGGTACCGGGCATGGCTGTCGAGCGCCCAGCGCAACTCGGTCTGGGCGCAGACAGGACTGGACGGTGCCGAGATCTTCGGTCTCGGCACCCCGGTCGGAGCCCGTCTCAAGGACATGGGCCAGTTCTTCGCGTTCGTCGTGGTGGACATGGAGGCCACCAGGGACAAGTGGCTCGACTTCTTCGAGAAGAAGAGGCGGGCCCGCGGGGAAGTTACGGGAGACGCCTGAGCACCGTCACGACCTTGCCGAGGATGGTGGCCTCGTCGCCGTTGATCGGCTGGTAGGCCGGGTTGTGCGGCATCAGCCACACGTGGCCGTCCTTGCGCTTGAACGTCTTCACCGTCGCCTCGCCGTCGATCATGGCGGCCACGATCTCGCCCTGGTCGGCCGTGGGCTGCTTGCGGATCACGACCCAGTCGCCGTCCGTGATCGCGGCGTCGATCATCGAGTCGCCGACGACGCGCAGCAGGAACAGCTCGCCCTCACCCACGATCTCGCGCGGCAGCGGGAACACGTCCTCGATCGACTCCTCCGCCAGGATCGGGCCACCGGCGGCGATGCGGCCGACCATCGGCACGTACGCGGGCGTGGGCTTGTTCATCGGGTCGAGGCCAGGGTCGATCTCGGTGGGCAGCATGCCGACCGCCCGCGGGCGGTTCGGGTCGCGGCGCAGGAAGCCCTTCCGCTCCAGCGCACGCAGCTGGTACGCGACGGAGGAGGTCGACGTCAGTCCGACGGCCTCACCGATCTCACGCACGCTCGGCGGGTAGCCGAAGCGGTCCAGCCAGTCGCGGATCACGTCGAGCACCTTGCGCTGGCGCAGGGTCAGGCCGGCGTTTCCCGCGATCTCGCTCACCTCAGGCGCCACAAGAGCGGGGTCCGGATCGGTCGTCTTGCCTGCCACGGTCGCTGTCCTCCTCGCCGCCCCAAGTTCGAATGGGATTCCGGCTCCGTCGATCTTCGTGGTCGACGGTAGTCGTGTTTGCTGCACAGATCAAACACCTGTTCGAGCTATTTGACCGCGTGTTGTGGCGTTCGATGAGGCGGCGTGGTAGAAATTCGCACTGACGTTCGATCGAACCCCTGTTCGATCATGGTGGTTGACCTGCGATGGAGGTCGTCATGGCGGTGCTCGTCGAGAAGCGTTTGCGCGTGGCGGAGGACGCGGACGTCGCAGCGGGGCGCCCACTCCGTTCGGGTCCCCGCGTCATGCCGCTCCGCCCGGCGACGAGGCCCCACCCGGTCGTGGTGCCGGCCAGGCGCGAATCGAGCTCGTGCGAGGTCCGCCCGAAGCGCGAGTCGATGTTCGAGCTCGTCGCCGTCGGCGTGCTGAGCGCCTTGACGGTCATCGCGCTCGGCGTGCTCTACCTCCAGCAGGTGGGGGTCACCCCGTAGGCCTGCCCCTACATCTTGTGTTTCCGCGCCCACCCTGACGAGTTCACTCCGTCATGAGGTGGGCGTCTTTGCGTAATCACCGCTGATCATCTGCGGTTCGCCCAACAGGGTGACGCGCGACGCGCCGTGTCGAGTTGCGCTCGGCGTCCGCTGCGATCTAGGTTCTACCCCTACATCTAGTGGTTGCACCGTTGAAGTAGTCCACAGGTTGTGGGTAACCCGACCAGTGTGGCTACTGCGATGGATGCTGCGCGGGGGAAGGGGTGAGGTGGCGTGCGGTGTCCGTTCTGCCGCCATTCGGACTCGCGGGTGGTCGACTCCCGTGAGGTCGACGAGGGTCAGGTGATCCGTCGCCGACGCTCCTGCAACAGCTGCAGCCGCAGGTTCACCACGGTCGAAGAAGCGGTTCTCGCCGTGGTCAAGCGCTCCGGCGTGACGGAGCCTTTCAGCCGCGACAAGGTGGTCGTCGGTGTGCGCAGGGCGTGCCAGGGCCGCCCGGTCGACGAGGACGCGTTCCAGCAGCTCGCCCAGCGAGTGGAAGAGTCGATCCGGTCGACGGGATGTGCGGAAATCCCGAGCCACGAGGTGGGGCTGGCCATTCTCGGCCCTCTGCGCGAGCTCGACGAGGTCGCTTATCTGCGCTTCGCGAGCGTTTACAGGTCCTTCTCGTCCGTCGAGGACTTCGAGAAGGAAATCCTTGATCTTCGCACTGCCAGGGCCGAAACGGCCCACGAGCAGTGATCCGCGCGCCCCAAAGCGCGCGACGACAACATCTTTCCAAAGCACGAGGGAGATCCACCGTGACCGAGACCGTCGGCGGCTCAGCCAAGAAGACAGCCGCACGGGCGGCTGCCAAGCCTGCCGCGTTGAAGGTCCAGCGCGTTTACACCACCGAGGGCCGCCACCCCTACGACGAGGTGACCTGGGAGCGCCGCGACGTCGTCATGACGAACTGGCGCGACGGCTCGGTGAACTTCGAGCAGCGCGGTGTCGAGTTCCCCGAGTTCTGGTCGGTGAACGCCACCAACATCGTGACCAGCAAGTACTTCCGCGGTGCCGTCGGCAGCGAGAAGCGCGAGCAGTCGCTGCGCCAGCTCATCGACCGCGTCGTGAAGACCTACGTGGGCGCGGGCAAGGAGCACGGCTACTTCGCGGGCGAGCAGGACGCCGAGATCTTCGAGCACGAGCTCACCTACATGCTCCTGCACCAGGTGTTCAGCTTCAACTCGCCGGTGTGGTTCAACGTCGGCACCAGCTCGCCGCAGCAGGTCAGCGCGTGCTTCATCCTCGCGGTCGACGACACGATGGAGTCGATCCTCAACTGGTACCGCGAGGAGGGCCTGATCTTCAAGGGCGGCTCCGGTGCCGGCCTGAACCTCTCGCGCATCCGTTCCTC
>JASLAV010000960.1 GCA_030146905.1 Lentzea sp.
ATGCGACGCGGCGCGCACATCATGCCCAAGTACCTGTTCGGGATGCCGACCGATCACCTGACGACCTCGCCGCTCGCCCGGTTCGCGCCGGCCTGGCTGCAGGCGCTGTCCCTGCGGGCGATGCTGCGGCTGGCACGGGGCAAGCTCTCCGACTACGGGCTGCCGGAGCCGTCGCACGGGATCCTCGCGGCGCATCCGACCGTGTCCGACGACCTGCTGACCAGGCTCGGGCACGGCGACATCACGGTGAAGCCGAACGTCTCGCGTCTCGACGGCTCCGGCGTCGTGTTCGAGGACGGCAGCCGCGAGGACGTCGACGTGATCGTCTACTGCACCGGGTACAAGGTCGAGTTCCCCTTCCTGGACGCCGCCGAGTTCCCTGCCGTGACGTCGGCCGACAACGAGGTGTCGCTGTACCGGCGGGTCGTGGACCCGGCGCACCCCGGGCTGTACTTCCTCGGGCTGATCCAGCCGCTCGGCGCGATCATGCCGCTGGCAGAGGCCCAGGCCGAGTGGATCGCCGACCTCCTGTCGGGGCGAGCGGCGCTGCCGCCGGAGCCGGAGATGAAGGCCGAGATCACGTCCTACCGGGAGTCGCTGCGGAGCCGGTACGTGACGTCGAAGCGGCACACGCTGGAGGTCGACTTCCTCGGGTACCAGCGTGAGCTCCAGGAGGAGCGGCGGACGGGCGCGGCTCGCGTCTGACGCCTGCGTCGTCTGCCTGGTTGGCCCTTGCAATGAGTCTTTTGACTTCGTCCGCAAACGTTTATTGCATCCGGGTGGCGGGCTGCAGCGATATATCAGTTCGCGGGGGCTGCTGACCTGCGCTTTAGCAATGGGTCTTTTGACGACGACGTCAAAGACCCATTGCAAGGGGTGGCGCGGCGGTGGAGCGGGCTTGGCGATGCTGGACCGTGGGTACGGACGGGGCGTGTCGTCGAGTGCTCAGGTGATCGTTCTCAACGGTGGGTCCAGCTCCGGCAAGTCGGGGATCGCGCGGTGCCTGCAGGCATCGTTGCCGGAGGCGTGGCTGGCGATCGGCGTCGACACGTTGATCGACGTGATGCCGGCGCGGTTGCAGCTCGGCTCCGAGGGGATCGGGTACGCGAGCGACGGTGGCGTCAGCGTCGGGGCCGAGTTCCGGTTGCTCGAGGACGCGTGGATAGAGGGGGTCGCCGCGATGGTGCGCGCCGGGGCGCGGGTGATCGTGGACGACGTGTTCCTCGGCGGGGCGGAGTCGCGGCAGCGGTGGGAGAAGGCGCTGAACGGGCTCGACGTGGTGTGGGTCGGGGTGCGGTGTGATGCCGCGGTCGCCGCCGGCCGGGAGCTCGCCCGTGGTGACCGGGTCGTCGGGATGGCCGAGGTGCAGGCCGATCTGGTGCACCGCGGGATGACCTATGACGTCGAGGTCGACACCGCGGTCGCCGAGGCGGCCGAGTGCGCGAAGGTGATCGCCGAGGCGGTCCAGAGGTCCTGAGGGATCTGGCGGGCGCCTCGCCGGATCGTCAAAGGCCGACTGACCAGGTGTCGGTCAGCAGCAGTCGCAACTCGTGCAGCAGTCGTCCACGGCGTTCACCTCCCCTCCGGTGGGCACCACGGCGTACAGGTACCGACCATGTCCGCCAGGTCCGAACGGAGTCGCGCGAGCCGGGTCATCTCGGCGTCGATCTCGGCCATGTGCCGCCGCAGCAGCTCCTCGGCCGGTTCGCACGGGCACTCACCGGTGTCGCGGACGGCGAGCAGCGACGAGATCTCCCGCAACGTCAGCCCGAGGCGTTGGCAGTCGCGGATGAACCGGATCCGGTCGGCTGCCGACGTCGGGTACTGCCGGTACCCCGACGACGTGCGCGGCGGTGGTGCGAGCAGCCCCGCGCGCTCGTAGTACCGGACGGTGTCGGGCCGTACCCCGACCTCACGCGCGAGCTCGGCGACTCTCATGCGACCCACGCTAAACCTGTGAGTGCACTCCAAGGTCAAGCGCGGGTCGTCACGAAGGTCCGGTACGTGAAGCCATGGACACGACGAACGACCATCACAGGCCTCCTGCGCGAAACGGGGCCACCGGCGCAATGCCGGCGGCCCCGCTCGCAGGTCGGCACTGTCAGTGCACGCCCAGCACTCCGTCCACCCGGCGGGGGATGCCGAGCGGGTTCGCGTCCTTCAGCTCGTCCGGCAGCAACGAGTCCGGCCACGACTGGTACGTCACCGGGGCGATCCACCGGCGGATCGACGTGGCGCCCACCGACGTGTGCAGCGGGTTCGTCGTCGACGGCCACGGACCGCCGTGGTGCTGGCCCCACGCCACCGCGACACCGGTGGGCCAGGCGTTGAAGATCAACCGGCCCGCCACGCGACGCAGGACCTCCGCGATCTCACCGGCTTCCGCGTGGTCGGACTCCTCGGCGTGCACCGTGCCCGTCAACGTTCCCGGCAGCTTCGCCAGCACGGAGTGCAGCTCCGACGGCGAGGAGTACGTCACGACCAGTGCCGCCGGGCCGAAGTGCTCCTCGGTGAGCTTCTCGAGGTTCTCCTCGAACACCGCCACCGGGACGCTGAACAGCCGCGGCGACACCGCCCACGCCTCGTCCGGGCGCGTGCCCGTGGACACGACGGACACCAGGTCCGACGCCGCCAGCGCGTCCGTCGAAGCCGTGTAGGAGTCGCACATCCGCTCGTTGAGCATCGCGCCACCGGCGGTCGCCGCGACGGCCTCGCCCAGCGCGGGCACCAGCGACTCGGGCGCGAACACCAGGCCGGGGTTCGTGCAGAACTGGCCGACACCCATCGTCAGCGACGCGGCGAACCCGGCCGCGATGTCCTCGCGCCCTGCCGCGCCCGGCAGGATCACCGTCGGGTTCACGCTGCCCAGCTCGCCGTAGAACGGGATCGGGTCCGGACGGCCCTGCGCGAGGTCGAACAGCGCACGACCGCCACCGGTCGAGCCGGTGAAGCCGACCGCGCGGACGGCGGGGTGCTTCACCAGAGCCACACCGGCTTCGGTGCCGTACACGATTCCGAACGCGCCCTCGGGCGCACCGGCGTCGCGCAGCGCGTCCATGACGACCCGCGCGGTCTCGCGCGAGGTCGACGGGTGAGCGGAATGTGCCTTCACCACAACGGAACAGCCGGACGCCAGGGCGGAAGCCGTGTCACCACCGGCCACCGAGAACGCGAACGGGAAGTTCGACGCGGAGAACACCGCGACCGTCCCGAGTGGACGGAGGATGCGGCGCAGCACCGGGCGCGGCGGGATGATGTCCGGGTTCGCGGTGTCCAAAGTGGCCTCGACGTAGCTGCCCTCGCGCAACACCTCCGCGAACAGCCGCAGCTGGTTCGTCGTGCGCTTCAGCTCCGTCGTCAGCCGCGGCACGCCGAGGGCCGTCTCGCTGTCGGACGTCGAGACCAGCAGCGACGACTCGGCGTCGAGCGCGTCAGCGACCTTCTCCAGCACCACGGCGCGATCCGCCGCCGGCACCGCCGACCAGGCCGGGAACGCGACGGCCGCGGCCGAGGCGATGCGGTCCACCTCGCTGTCGGAGGTCTTCGCGACCGGTTCGCCGAACGGCGCACCGGAGCGCGGGTTGTATCCCTGCACGACGTGGCTCAACGCCCTGCCTCCTTGACTGCCGTGTCGAAATCGGGGCCGCACCAGGCCCCGCCCACGTACTTCGCGGCGTACGACGAGGGGTCGAGCTCGCCGTGCTGCTCGATCACCTCGGCGGCGTGCACCTCGGAGTCGTCCTGCGGCTCGTAACCCAGCGCGCGGGCCGCGTCCAGCGAGAACCAGCCGCGCTTGTTGGCCGAGACGCCCCACACGAGCCGGAACCCCGGCGACGGCGCGGAAAGGCACGCCTCGAACAGGCGCGCGCCGTCGTCCGGCGACAGCCACGTCGACAGCATCCGCACGTCACGCGGCTTCTCGAAGCACGAACCGATGCGGATCGCGATCACGTCCATGCCGTACCGGTCGGCGTAGAGCGATCCCAGCGCCTCCATCGCCACCTTGGACACGCCGTAGTAGGTGTCCGGGCGGGGGAAGGCGTAGTCGCCGGCCTCGCCGTCGGCGCGCTCGACGTAGCCGACGGCGTGGTTCGAGCTGGCCAGGACGACGCGGCGAACGCCGGAACGCCGCGCCGCCTCCAGCACCGTGTGCGTGCCGTCGATGTTGACGCGCAGGATCTTGTCCCACGACTCCTCGAGGCTGTGGCCACCGAGGTGGATCACGGCGTCGACGTCCTGCAGCGCGGTTTCCATCGCGGCCATGTCGGTCACCGAAGCCTGGACGAGCTCGACGCTCTCGCCGTCGGCGGCCGCGGGGAGCTCCGCGATGTCCAGCAGCCGCAGGACGCGGCCTTCCGCGGCGAGACGGGTACGCATGAGCGTTCCCACCACACCGCCGGCGCCGGTGATCAGGATGCGTGCGGTCACGGGTTGGGCCCCTCCGTCGTGTTCAGTGTTCCAGCAGAGCTCAGCGACCGAACTGGCGGAGGAGTTCGGTGATGGTCCTGGCGGCGTCCAGCAGAGCGGCGACGACCTGCCGCTCGTGGTCGGGGTCGAGCCTGCCCAGGGGAACCGAGCAGCTCATCGCGTCCAGCACGGGGTTGCGGTACGGCAGCGCCACCGCGAAGCAGCCCAGGCCGGGCGTGTTCTCCTCGCGTTCGTGGGCGTAGCCGACGTTGCGGAACCCGGCGAGCTGCTCGTGCAACGCCGCCCGGTCGGTCACGGTGTTGGAGGTCAGCGGCGCCAGCTCGTCCGGGAGGATCAGGTCGACCTCCTCCGGCGTGCGCGTCGAGAGCACTGCCTTGCCCAACGACGTCGAGTGTGCGGGCAGCCGGCGGCCGACGCGGGAGACGACGCGCAGGTGGTGCTCGGACTCGCGGCTCGCCAGGTAGACGACGTCCGCACCGTCCAGGCGGGCGAGGTGCACGGTCTCGTTGATGTTCTGGCGCACCTGCTCCATCACGCGGATCGCCGCGCGCACCACCGGGTCGTGGTCCAAATAGGACGTACCGACGAGCAGTGCGCGCACGCCGATGCCGTACGTGCCCCTGTCGGAGTCGACCTCCACCCAGCCGCGCGCGACGAGCGTCTGCAGCAGCATGTACAGGCTGGACTTGGGGTAGCTGAGCTCCCGGTGCAGCTCGGTGAGCGTCAGCCTGCGGTCTGACGCGGACAGCACTTCGAGCAGCTCCACCGTGCGGTCGGCGGACTTCACCGCGCCCGGACGAGCCGTGCCCTTGTCGATCGGCGACGCCACCTGGCCTCCTCGAAACAGGAAAGCAACTTGCCCTTGACACGTTGCTGCACTGATTCTTACAGTCCTGCATCAGGTTCACAAGTACGACCCCAGTTCATATATCTGAACTCGAAGGGCTTCGACGATGCGCCGTAGATCAGCCACCACCATCGCCGCGCTGAGCGTGGCGGCCCTGCTCACGGGGTGCGGTAGTGGTGGCGGCACGGCGTCGTCCAAAGACCCGGACAAGCCGCTTGAGGTGTGGACCCGCTCGACCGAGGCGACAGCGAAGGTCTACGAGAAGATCTTCAAGTCCTTCACCGAGAAGACCGGTGTGCAGGTCGACTACAAGCCGATCTTCAACGACTTCGACAAGCAGGTGCAGCAGCGCGCCGCGTCCAAGGACCTGCCTGACGTCGTCATCACCGACACCGGCTCGCTCGGCAACTTCGTCAAGCAGGGCTGG
>JASLAV010000378.1 GCA_030146905.1 Lentzea sp.
GACGGCGACGGAGTGGTTGCGGGTGAGCCCGAGGATGCGCTCGATGTGGCTCACGAGGACCTCGACGTCGTACCCGACGCCCCTCGTGCCGTACGAGCCGATGTAGCTCAGGTCCTTGCGGAGCTTCGCCGCGTTGACGCCCGCCGCCTGGCTGAGCTCCTCGCTGGAGACCGCCGTCACGCCCTGCTCGGCCATGCCGGACAGCACGCGGAGGTACACGGCCAGCCTGGCCACCGCGGCCTCCGGGATCGCCCGCGCCCGCTCCCTGTCGGCAGGCTCCAGGGGGGTCGTGGTCGTCTCACCTTCGCCCCGCTGTGATGCCACGCTCTCCGACCTCCGGATGTGCTCCACCGCAGAGACCCCGCGGCGTTGGTGATGAACACACCGTACCGCTTGTGAACGCATGCACAAAGTCGGCGCTCGGGTGTCACAGCGCTGGTCACGGGGCGTGACCAGCGCCGGAGCGCTTGTTGATCACTACGGGGTGAGCGTCCCGCCGATCATGGACGCGGCGCTGTCCCCGGTGGTGCGCCCGGTGGCCGTCGTGGCGGCACGGCCGCGGGGCCTTTGCGCTTCGCGGTCATTCTTCGAATGTTCGCCTCGCTTTGGCCGGACATTCACGGCCGTCCTACCGGACGGTGAAAGAAATCGAATGCCATCCCGTCGCACCGTCGGGAACCGGGTCCAGACGTGCCTGGTCCTGGGTGTAGCCGCTTTTGTCAGTGGCACGGCATTCGACCGTGTGGTTGCCGGGTTTGAGGTCCAGTTCGACGCGCCACATGCGCCACGTGCTGTCGCTGACCTCCGCGGCCAGCTCGGTCTCCCGCCAGGGCCCGCCGTCCGCCCTGACCTCGACCTTGGCCACGCCCTTCGGCTGCGCCCACGCCGTGCCCGCGACGACGGTCCTGCCCTGGGCCTCGCCCCGGTTCTTCGGGCGGTCGATCCGCGACATCGTCTTGATCGGCGCCCTGGTGGCCCACCCGCGCGGAATCCAGTAGCCCTGGTCCTTCTCGAAGGTGGTGACGTTGAGGTCAGTCACCCATTTGGTGGCCGAGACGTAACCGTAGAGGCCGGGGACGACCAGCCTGGCGGGGAAGCCGTGTTCGGCGGGCAGCGGTTCGCCGTTCATGCCGATGGCGATCAGGCCCTTCTCCATGACGTAGTCGAGCGGGCTGCCCGCGGTGAAGCCGTCGTCGCTGGTGCTGAAGAGCTGGTCGGCGCCCGCCTTCACGCCGGCCTCCCTCAGCACGTCGCCGATCCTGACGCCGACGAAGTTCGCCGTGGAGATGTAGGGGCCGCCCACCTCGTTGGAGACGCAGGTCAGGGTGACCGTCTCCTCGACCAGGTCCCGCTGCCGGATCTCCTCGAAGGTCAGGACGGTGGGGCGCTCGACCATGCCGTGGACGCGCAGGGTCCAGTCCTCCGCCCGGATCCTCGGCACGCTCAGCGCCGTGTCGATCCGGTAGAAGTCCTTGCCGCTGGTGATGAAGGTCGGGGTGCCGTCAGCCGCGAAGTCCGCAGCCGGGGGGATCGGTGGGGCCTTGGTCTTGGGGGTCAGGTCGCCGATCGCCCTGCGGGAGCCTTCCACGTCCGTCCGGCTGGTCAGGAGCTGGCCCGCTGCTCCCGCCGTGATGGCCAGGCCCGCTGTCACCAGGAACTTCCTCCTCGAGCCGCTGTCCTCTTGGGCTTCTCGGTGGAGGTAGCGGAAGACGTAGAGGCCGGCAGCGAGGCTTGCTATCGGGGCGAGGACCGACAGCTGGCCGACGTCCGGTCTGGTGATCACGGCGGCTATGCCGGCTATGCCGATCACGACGATCACCGCTGTGCCCGGGGTGGGGTTGTTCCTGCTGGCCAGACCGGCTGCTGCGGCCATCGCCGTCAGCACCAACGCCATGCCGGTCAGCAGGACCAGCTTGTCGTTCGTGCCGAAGGTCGTCACCGCGAAGTCCTTCAGCCAGGACGGGGTCAGGTCTATCGCCGCGTTGCCCACCGCCAGGAAGGGGGAGGCTGCCGGGCCCACCACGGCGGCTACCAGGTGGCCTGCCGCCAGGGCGGTCGCTAGGGCCAGCAGTCCGGTCAGTGCTGCCTTGGCGGGCTTCATGCCTTCCATTCGACACCTGGTCGCGGGTGGTTCGCCTCAGCCGTAAGGGCTCGGTAAGCAAGTTTCTGACTTCTGGTGCGCGGCTGCGCGTTGCGTCGGTGGCTTGTTGCTGCTGCTACCTGACTCTGCGGCGGTAGGCCAGCGTCGCCGCCACCGCGCCCGCCACCGCTCCTGCGCCCAGCACAGACGGGACGCCGATCTTCGCCGCTTTGCGGCCCGTTCTGAAGTCCCGGATCTCCCAGCCCCTGCGGCGGGAGATCTCGCGCAGTTGCGAGTCGGGGTTCACCGCCACCGCCGTTCCCACCACCGAGAGCATCGGGACGTCGTTCGACGAGTCCGAGTAGGCGGTGCAGCGGCGCAGGTTCAGGCCCTCCTTGGCCGCCAGGGAGCGGACTGCCTGGGCCTTTGCCTTGCCGTGCAGCAGGTCGCCCACCAGGCGGCCCGTGTAGATGCCGTCTTCCGACTCCGAGACCGTGCCCAGGGCGCCGGTCAGGCCCAGGCGGCGGGCGATGATCTGGGCCAGCTCCACCGGGGTCGCGGTCACCAGCCAGACCCGCTGGCCCGCGTCCAGGTGCATCTGGGCCAGGGCCTGGGTGCCCTTCCAGATCCGGTCGGCCATCAGTTCGTCGTAGATCTCCTCGCCCAGTGAGACCAGTTCGGCGACGCTGCGGCCCGCCACGAAGGACAAGGCCTGTTCGCGGGAGGCCTTCACCGACTCCGGGTCTTCGCGGCCGCCCACCCGGAACTTCAGCTGTTGCCAGATGAAGCCCGCCAGGTCCGAGGAGGAGAAGTACTTGCGTGCCGCCAGTCCTCTGGCGAAGTGGAAGATCGACGCGCCCATCATCATCGTGTTGTCCACGTCGAAGAAGGCCGCCGCGGTGAGGTCGGTGGGCACCGACAGCGAGGTTTCGAGCTCCGGCGCCATCGCGGCGGCTTGTACCGCCGCCTCGGCCGAGGCCTCGCCGGCCAGTTCGGCCAGCCGGTCGCTCTCCACGTCACGCTTGCCTGCCATGTGCCAAGCCTAGCGATCAGGCCGCCCCGCCTCCGGGGAACAGGCCCAGAACTGGGGGTACTGCGTTTTGTTGTGATCATCCAGGTGGACTGGTGGTCACTTCTTGTGTTCGAGTTGTCACGGGGTGTTGTAGTCCGTTCGGTGGATCTTGATGATCCACCTGGCGCATGATCATGATCATTTCGGCGTTAGCCGATGTTGCCGAGGGTGTCGATGGCGGGGCTTGGCGGCCTGCTGGGCGGGCTGGATCCGTCCGATTACGGGACCTGGGCGTTCTACCCGTGGCGCGGGCGGCTGGTGCACCTGCTGCCCTGCGACGAGTTCCGGTTCGTGCGGACCGACCGCAACCGGGACAAGATCACCCGCGAGGAGCAGGTGGTCCTCGGCAGTGCAGCTCTCACCGCGCCGATGGAGGGGGTCGGGGCGCTCGGCATCCACCGCGTCCGGGCCGGTCACACGATGATGGGCGGTGTCATGACCGGCGCGGGGCCTGGAGCCGGAGGCGACCCTGCGGGAGCTGTTCCACACGCGGGGCCGCTGGCACGACGTCACGACCTGCTCGGCCGTCGAGCACCGCTGGCGCGAGCAGGCGCCACCGCTGGAGCTCGCGGTCATGCGCGGAGCGGTGCTCAGCCGAAGCTGATGCCGGGCAGCAGCGGCAGCGAGATGCTGGGCAGCGGCAACGGCAGGGGGATCGTGATCCCCGGCTTGCCGGGGGCCTGCGGGGTGGAGGTGGCCGGCTTCGACGCGGGCGGGGTCCCCGTGCCGGGAAGGACCGACTGCGTGGGCTGGACCGACGGGGCCGCCGAGCCGGTCTGAGCGGGCTGGCCGGAGGGCGTCGGCCGCACGGAGGACGGCGCGCGGCTGGTCGGGGCGTTCGGGTCCGGCACCACCGTGGCGCACTCGTCCCTGGCGGGGAGCGGGCCGAGCGTGTCGGACGAACCGCTGGTCACGGCGCTGCAGCCGATGCGGGTCGTCAGGTCGTGGGCGCGCTGGGCGATGCTGGCCAGCAGCCACATCGTGGTGTCGGCGTGCCTGCCCGCGTCCTCCGGCAGGCGGGGGCGCAGCGTGCCGAGCTTCACGTACTGGCCGAGTGCCCATTCGCGCAGGGCGGGCAGCGCCGTCTCGTCGGACGAGGTCGCGTACGTGGTGAGCTGGCGTGCGCCCTCGATCGCGTCCGCGTCGAGGTCGGTCAGCGCGGTGAGCTGGGCTGCCGGGTCCGAGGCGCGTTCGGCCAGCGTCTCCATCTCGGTGACGCGGGAGGCGGCGTGCTCCAGGTGCTTGAGTGCACGGGACTCGTCGTCGAAGGTCAGGCCCAGCGAGGCGCTTTCGGTGGTGCGTTTGATGCCGTAGAGCGGGTCTCCCGGGAGCGCGTCACGGCTGAGCAGCACGCTCATGCCGCCGAGCGACATCAGCAAGCAGAGGACCGCGGCCGCTGCGACTGCTAATCGTGCGCGCGCTCCCACCCGTCTTACCGACGCGAGAGCCAGTGGTTTCTCCGGCGGGGGCGCGGTGAGGACGCGCTGTTTCATGCGTTCGCGCGCCTCGGCGTCCGGGCCGACGTCCATCCGCCGGAGGAGTTCGACGATCGCGAGGTCCTCAGCGAAGTCGTCGTCCCCCACCGGTTGAGGGCCGCCTTCAACCGCACGAGCGAACCGCTCGTGCTCCGCCTGCCGCCACCGCGGTGTTCTTCCCTTGCCGTCCATCTCAGCCCGAGTAACGAAGTTGATCTGCTTTGGGTTACGCCCCTGCGATCGTTATCACCGCAACCAGGACGGGAGGATCTGTGCGAGCCGCCTCACGGCCCGGTGTTGCAACGCCTTCACGGCACCCTCGTTGCGGTCCATGAGCTGTGCGACCTCGGACACCGACTTGCCCTCGATGAACCTCAGCACGATGCACTCGCGCTGGTCGTCACCCAACTGGGAAACGCAGCGGAGCAGCTCCGCGTTGGTCGCCTCCGTCATGACCTCCTGCTCGGGGCCGCTGGTCTCCTCGCGGTTGTCCTGCAGCTCAGCGGTCGTGACCTCGAGCCGGTAGCGGCTCGACTTCACGTGGTCGAACACGATGTTGCGCGCGATCGTCACGAACCACGCCCCGACGTCGCGGCCCTGGTAGCTGACCGAACCGATGCTCCGCAACGCGCGCAGGAAGGTCTCGCTCGTCACGTCCTCGGCGAACGCGCGATCGCCGCCCACCCGGAAGAGGACATAGCGGAACACCATGTCGACGTACTTGTCGTAGAGCACGCCGAACGCCTCGGTGTCACCCTCCTGGGCGGCCTTGACGAGCTGCCACGGCTCGTCGGCGTCGTCGTGCTGACCCCCCGTCATGGCTCGGGTGGTCCTCATCGTGTTCGGTCGTGCCCGCGCGGTCATCGGCTCGCGGCACCTCCACAGAGTCGCCGTGGCGGCAGCATACGTGTTGTTACTCCGTAGTAGGTAGCGGACGGGGTGGTGAAGTGGAGACGCGTCCACCGCGGCTTCATGACGCTGCTCACGCGTGGAACACTGCTCGGAGCGCCCTGTTGTTCATGAGGAGGCCACGTTGACTTCCGCTCGCAATGTGTCAGATCTGGTCCGTGCTTCCGCACAGCGGGGACCGGGCCACGTCGCTCTGGTCGACGTGGCGAGCGGAAAGAGCCTCACGTGGGAGACCATCGACGGCGCGGTCGACGCTTTCGCCCGCCATTTGGCTGATTCAGGACTCGAATCGGGCGGCCGGGTGGCGGTACGGCTGCCCACGAGCCCCGAGTTCGTGGTCGCGGTCTTCGGGATCCTGCGCGCCGGCGGCGTCGTGGTGCCC
>JASLAV010001024.1 GCA_030146905.1 Lentzea sp.
TTCAAGCCCGACGTCGTGTTCGGCAGCGGCTTCGAGGTCGAGACGCCCTACGGGTTCGACCAGGCGGACCACCGCGCGGCAGGGCTCGCGACCCTCGACGCGCTGCGCGACGCCGGCAACCGCTGGGTCTTCCCCGAGCAGATCGAGGACGAGGGCCTCGAACCGCATTCGGTGCGCTGGTACCTCACGCCGGGGCTCGTCGGTCCCGGCGCGACCCACGGCGTCGACGTGACGGGTGAACCGCTGCGCCGCGGCGTCGCCTCGCTCGAGGCGCACGCCGCGTACCTGGCAGCGCTCCCGGACCACCCCGCTCCCGCCGACTTCATCCCGAAGTTCCTGGCGATGAGTGGCGAGGCCATGGGCGTCGAGCACGCCGTGCTCTTCCGCGCCCACGACCTGGAGGCACCCCCGGAGTTCTAGACCTGTTCCTCCGGCTTCTTCGGCGGCCTGCCGCGGCGAGGCATCTTCTTCGCCTCGCCCGGCAGGCGGCCCGCGTCGGCCAGCGCACGCCGCAGCAGGAACTCGATCTGCGCGTTGGTACTACGCAGCTCGTCGTTCGCCCACCTGCTCAGCGCGTCGTGCACGGCCGGGTCGAGCCTGAGGAGAACGCTCTTGCGATCGGCCATCAGGTGTAGAGGGACCCGGTGTTCACCACGGGCTGGGTGGAGCGGTCACCGCACAGGACGACGAGCAGGTTCGAGACCATCGCCGCCTTGCGTTCCTCGTCGAGCTCGACGACGTGCTGCTCGGCGAGCCGCTGCAGCGCGAGCTCGACCATGCCGACGGCGCCTTCCACGATCCGCGTGCGAGCGGCGACGACCGCGCCGGCCTGCTGCCGCTGCAGCATGGCGTGGGCGATCTCCGGCGCGTAGGCGAGGTGCGTCAGCCGTGACTCGATGACCTTCACGCCCGCGGACTGCACGCGGGCCGAGATCTCGATCGCGAGCGTCTCGGTGATCTCGTCCGCGTTCTCCCGCAGCGACAGGCCGACTTCGGCGTGGTTGTCGTACGGGTAGCTGTTCGCGATGTGCCGCACGGCGGTCTCCGTCTGGATGCCGACGAATCGCACGAAGTCGTCCACCTCGAACCGTGCGCGCGCCGTGTCCTCCACCTGCCACACGACCACCGCGGCGATCTCGATCGGGTTGCCGTCCGCGTCGTTGACCTTCAGCGTCTGCGTCTCGTGGTTGCGGATCCTGGTCGAGATCTTCTCCCGCGTGGTGAGCGGGTTCGCCCACCGCAGGCCGTCCGTGCGGACCGTGCCGACGTACCGGCCGAGGAACTGCAGCACCCGCGCCTCACCGGGCGCGACGGTGAACAGTCCCTTCAGGACCAGTGACCCGGCCAGGACCACCAGCACTCCGATGATCATCAGCCCCGGTGACGGGTCGCCTCCGTTGGTGTCGGCGGCCCTGATCCCCTCGATGATCGTCCACACGCCCACAGCGAACACCGCCAACCCCGCGAAGAACACCGGCAGACCGGACAGCTCCCGTGCGCGCTTCTCGCGGACGACAGGTGTCGGCATGTGGACCGTGGTTTCGATGGATGCGCTCATCCAGACCCCCTAGCGAAGTAGTATCTAAGTGATATCACTTTTTTCGTGATGATCGCAAGTTACGCTGAGCCGCATGAGGGCGAAGAAGCAGCGTGTGGCCGCGTACGGGGTGTGCGTCAACGACGCGGACGAGATCCTGCTGGCGCGCTGGCTCGGCCCGAAGGGCAAGCGCTGGATCCTCCCCGGAGGCGGCATCGACCACGGCGAGCACCCGCACGACGCGGTCGTCCGGGAGTTCGAGGAGGAGACCGGCTTCGAGATCGAGGTGCTGCGGCTGCTGGGCATCGACTCGGAGCTCCGCCAGGAGCCCGATCGCGACTACCACGCCCTCCGCATCATGTACGAGGTGCGCATCGTCGGCGGTGAGCTGCGGTACGAGGTGGGCGGGACCACCGACTTCGCCCAGTGGTTCCCGCTGGCGGACGTCGGAGAGCTTGAGCGCGTGCCGTCGATCGACACCGCCCTCGGCCTGTACCGGAACACCCCGCCGGCCGGAATCCTGCGGTAGCTTGCGTCTACCGCCGCCAACTTGCTCACCACGGAGTTGGCGAATGATCCGATCACTGGCCGCTGCCGGCGCGGCCGCCCTGCTGTCGTCCTTCGTCGTCGTACCGGCCCACGCGGCCGTCGTCGGCGTCTCGAGCGTGTCCTCGCTGCAGGCCGCCATCAACACCGCACGACCCGGCCAGCGCATCGTGCTGGCCGAGGGCGTGCACGCCGCCGATCAGCCCGTCAAGATCACGAAGCCGGGCATCACCGTCGCCGCGCGCACCGCCGGCGCCACGGTGTTCACCCGCGGCGGCTTCGAGCTCGGAGCCGTGAAGGGCGTGACGATCGAGGGGTTCGTGTTCGACGGAACCAGCTCGATGACAGTCCCGGTCGAGGCGCAGGCCACCCGCATCACGCGCAACACCTACAACGGCGACAAGGACGGTGCCTCGCTCAGCGTGAGCGCCAATGACGTCCAGGTCGACCACAACACGTTCTCGAACCGCAGCAACGAGGGCGTCTACCTGCAGGTCACCGGGCCGGGCAGTGAGATCGCCCAGCGCACCTGGATCCACCACAACCACTTCTACAACCACAGCTTCTCCGGCGCGAACGGCGGCGAGTCGATCAGGCTCGGCTACAGCCACAAGCAGTCGAAGTCCGCGTACGCGGTCATCGAGCACAACTTGTTCGAGAAGGCGAACGGAGACCCGGAAGCCATCTCGGTGAAGTCCTCGGACAACACGGTCCGCTTCAACACCATCCGCGACAGCTTGGGCTACCTCGTCCTCCGCCACGGCAACCGCACAGCGGTCGAGGGCAACGTGCTGTTCGGCAGCGGCATCCGGTTCCACGGGAACGACCACAAGGTGTTCAACAACTACGTGCAGAACACCGGTGACCGCGCGATCGTGTTCGGCAAGGGCTCGGAG
This sequence comes from Lentzea sp., assembly GCA_030146905.1. The sequence goes on from JASLAV010001024.1 coordinate 2,980, forward strand.
ACCGACAGCGGCCCGAGCTCCACGTCGCACGACCGCCCGGACCGCGTGACGGTCGCGTTCAACACCCTGGTCGGAACCGGCGCCGTGGTGGACAGCGACACCGGTACATACGCACCCAAGGACTGCGTGCTCGCGAACAACGTCATCCAGGGCTCGTCGTCGAAGCTGGTCGACATCATGAGCGGGTCGACCGTCAGGTACGAGGGAAACATCGTGTGGGGCGGCACCGCCGGCATCCCGTCCGGCTACCGCTCGGTCGACCCGAAGCTGGTGCGCGACGCGAACGGTCTGCTGCGCCTCGCGGCGGGAAGCCCCGCGATCGACTCCTCCGCGGGGACGTACTCCTATGTCACTCGTGACTTCGATCCGCAGGCGCGCTCCGGCAAGCCCGATGCCGGGGCGGACGAGTACAGCTCTTCCGCGGTCCGGAAGGCGCTGACGAAGGCCGATGTCGGGGTCTCCGCACCCTGACGAACCGCGTTTGTCCTGGTGATCGCACGTGTGGCGGTCACCAGGACCCCCCGATTTGGAGATCGAAACAGGCCCGTGTAATGTTCTCCATGTCAGAGCGAAGCGGGCCGGAAATCAAAACCGGAACGGGCCTGGCAAAAGCCGGACAAGAAGAGCCTCTTAGAGGCGGATTTGACACCGGCGAGCAAGACCAAATAAGCTTCAGCAACACAAGCCCCGGAAGTAAGTCGGCGTAAAGCTGATGTGACTGCGGTGAGCGCGTGTTCTTTGAGAACTCAACAGCGTGCCGAAACACAGCCAGT
>JASLAV010001048.1 GCA_030146905.1 Lentzea sp.
GCCCAGCCTGATTACCTTACGGATTGAGGAAGCTCGCCCGGCTCACACTCACTGAGGCGGCGGTGCTGACCACAGCCGCCGTCATCGCACCGGTGTCCGCACACGCCCAGACCGCAGCCGGATTGGTGCCCGGTGACGCGCCGCCGCCCTCCTACCCCGGACTGCCCGACGGCGGAGATTCAGCCCCGGAGATCAGGTCGGCGGTGTCCACCACCCGGTGCCCCTGCGCGGACAACGGCAACCAGGCCGGCACCTGTTGGACAGGTTCGCGCCTCGCGCCGGATCCAAGACAATCGCGGTATGCCGCTGCGGGTGCAGCACCACCCCTTGAAGCACATTGGAACGCGCCCGTGCGGCACTGCTCAACGATCACCCGCTCGACACGCCTGAGTGCGTGCTCTGCGGCGCGCTCTACGACGCCGCCAGCTGAACACAGGTTCGTGACACGTTCCTCTGGATGCTCAAGGACGAGGGCATCGAGAACAACGAGTTCCTGTGCTGCCGCGACGTGCTGTCCTGCGTTGAGCGCGGCAAACGGACGACGACCACGGCTCCCGTAGGTCATCCATTGCAGCTCGAACAACGCGTCTACCGCTGGTCACCGCACAGACGGCGTTGCAGCGCATCACACCGAACGCGGTGCTGGGCAGGGTCAGCGCGGTGCAGTTCACCGGTGAGCCGTCGCGACGTTTCTCAGTGCGATCGCCAGTCCAGCGATCGCGGAGACGGTGTCGCTGGACTTCGCCGCCTACCTGACCTGTGGATGTGGCCGAAGAAGCCAGGGTCGATGGACCCGGTCGTGGAGCCGCATGTCTTCTGAAGAAGTTGTTGGCAGCGCGCGCAGCCGGGTCGCGGACGGCCTGCGTACCGGCCGGGCCATGTTCGCGCGATCGCGTCCGTATCACCACAATCCGATGTTGCCACCGCGTTACGTGGCCGATATGCGGCGGTCAGACGTTGCCCCAGATCCGCCCTCTCCATGATCACTGGCCGGTGTGAGAGCGAGCAGAACGGGGTAGAAGAACCTCAACTGAGACGACAGGGGGTTCGACATGAGCGAAGCAAACCACGTCTGGCGTGTCACGGTGGCCGAACGCGAGCATGAGGTGGAGATCGACCACAGCTCTATGACCGGGAAGATCTTGGTGTCCGTCGACGGTGAGCAGGTGGGCGACGGGCGCCTATGGTTCAGCAAGAAAGAAATCGACTTCGAGGTGGGCGGCCTGCCCGCCAAGCTCAAGGTCGACTATGCCTACTCTGGACTGGCGACCAAGAGCAGTCTGCACGTCGACGGCAGGTACGTCGAGCCGTTGCGGTAATGGAGGGAGAGTGGGGCGCCGCCCGCGATGATCTCCCAGGCGACGCATCACTTTCCGGGTCCTGTGGCACTCGAAAGTCATCGCTGCTGGTAGAACGACGAGGCTCGCTGCGTACCGGGGACACCGTGCACGTCGCCCGTGAGTCGAACGATCGCCGAGGGCCGCCCGTCGGCAACCCAGCGGGAACCGAATCCACCGCCCTGCGATGGAGCCCACGGACCTGCCCGCCCCCCAAGACCGCCCGTCATCACAGAACCGCCTCAGCTGCCGCTAACCGCCGAATCCGCCCGTAGATCCGGACATCCTCGCCTTCATCCCGTCCGGACTTGACTCCTAACAGAATGATCTTTCCTATACTTCGATCTTGTCGGGTTGGCTCGTGTCCGGCGGGAAGCAGGTATGGCCCGGCGTCGGCCTTGGGAGGTCGAGGACGAGCTGTGGGAGTTGATCGAACGGCTGCCGAAGGTCGAGCGGCGCTTCCGGTACCCGGGGCGTAAGCGGCTCGATGACCGCAAGGCGTTGTGCCGCAGGCGCAAGCAGATTGACGAAAGCGTCTGGTGTGCGAGGGACGCGACCCGCGCCGTCTGGACCGGGGGGACTGCACGCTCCTGGCAGCACGCTGCCGGACCCACGTGAATGCTGGCAGCTCAACGACGCCGCTCAGCAACGCCAGACCGCTCGTGGCGGGTATGGGACGGCGGCGACATCGATCCGCTGCTCGGCGAGATCGTCAGCGTTCGGACTGAGATCCGCGCGGCCGAGCTGCGGCTGCTGCTCGCCTGCGGCCGGGAGTTCCTCGAGCCCGCCCCTGCCACCCTCGACTCCCTCCCAGGCCGCTGGCATGTCCGTTCCGGGCGTGTGCACCGCCTACGGCGACGAGGCCACCCCCACCCGCCGCCTCGGACAGCAAGAGAGAAGAAGGCTCGTGGGTAAGGGACACTGCGCGCGCCGCACGCGCTGTGAAGCAAGAGCGCCGGGGCGAGGCCGACCACGGCGCACCGGTGCCGTGCGGGAACGCGAAATCGTCCAGGCCGCCGTCGTTCAAGACTGTCAGCCGCCCGGCAACGCGAACGGTGTGGGCTGCGGAGCAGTGACGGTCTGGCCGCGACCGCAGCGGCGTTCAGGCTGCCCGGCGCTGTTTCTCGCGGTGGCACGAGAAATGCCCGGCATGATCGGCAACAACGACGAGCACTGCAAGAGGGCTGGCAGTGACTGATCGCGGGCGGACGAAGGTTCAGGCGAGGAGCCGGGGTGCGCAGCCGGTGAGGGTGGGGGAGGGGCCAGACCCCGGTGGAGGGAACACCGTTGGCGCCTCGGGACACTCCCGACGACCTCGCATGGTAGGCCTGGCCAACTGTGCGGCCCCGCCCATAACGGCGGGGTCGGCGGCAACGTGCTCGACGTTGAAGCCGTACATCCGCAGTGGCCAGTTCCTCGGGACCAGAACGGGTCGCGGGTCGAGGAAGCCGTACACGATAACGTAGCCCCCAGCCTCGGCGGCCTGCGCGATATCCGCGACACCGGGCCCGCCCACAGCGTCGAAGACGAACTGCACGCCCTGGCCGCTGATCTCGCGCGCCTGCTCCACCACCGCCTGGGCCCACGGGCCGGAGCCCTGACCCGCGCCGCCACGATCCGCGCGGTCAAGTCCGGTGCGCCTGTTGTGATCGTTCTGTACGGGATGCCGGCCAGCGGCGGAGCCGCAGCGGGCACCACCCTGACCGGCCGGCAGTGCGCACCGATCGCAGTCATTGGTGATCGCAGGCTAGATCCACTGCAAGACGCGGCTGGGCCCCCGGAACCAGTACGGTCCGGGGGCCGAGCCGTGCGGAGTTCCCGGTGAGCAGCTCGAGCTGCTCACCGACGACCTCGACACCTGCCACACGAGGACCTGCAGAACTTCGTCGCCGAACACGAGCACGACCCGCAGGTCCTGGCCGACGCGATCGTGAACGCCGGACTTGTAGCGGATCGCGGCGTTCTTGGTCGTCTGAGGGCTCACGAGCGTCCAGGTGACCGGGATCTCGCCCTTGACGGGCGGCGCGAGCAGGGCGAAGGCCTCCGCGCTGAGGTCCAGCTGCCCGGCGCGGCACGGCGCCGGGCAGAGGTTGGTGATCCGCACGGTGATGCTCTTGCCGCCGGCCTGCACCAGCACGTGGGCACCGCACGCGGCGGAGCCCACGTAGTCCGCCTCGTTCATCGCGGCGGTCAGCGGGCCGGGACCGGGGTCGTACGAGCAGGCGCCGCCGCCGTCGGAGTCGTAGAACGTCGCGACGCCGGTCCGCGGCACCCCCGGCTGGTCGTCCCGGCCAGCGGTGCCCGGGACGTCGCCGGCGGGGCGGTGGTGGCCGGAGGTGACGTGGTCGTGCTGGTGGCAGTCGTGGTGGAGGCAGTCGTGGTGGAGGCAGTCGTGGTGGAGGCCGCGGTGCTCACGCCCGCCGCGGCCACGGGTGCGCCCGCGACGCCGGGCCGGTCGCGCACCACCACACCGAGGATCGCCACGAGCGTGACCAGGACGAACAGCAGTGGACCGGGCGTCTCACCGCCGAACCATAGTCCGCTGCACGGCGATGAACACCAGCAGCAGGACACCGATGACGATTTTCGTCCACCACGAGCTGAGCGTGCCCTGGAACGAGATCAGCGTCTGGAT
>JASLAV010001070.1 GCA_030146905.1 Lentzea sp.
TGGCGTCGTGCTCGATCACGAACTCGGGCACGTCCGGGCCCTTGATCAGGAGCCGGACGCGGACCGTGGCGTCCTCGCTGATCGGCTCCATGGACAGGACCACGGCGGTCGCGGGCAGACCCACCTCGTCCAGGCGCAGCAGCCGCCGCTTGGCGCGCCCGATACCGCGCCACACGGCGATGCCCAGCGGCAGCAGCACCACGGTGAGGACGATGCCGACGGTGCCGCCGTCGTTGGCCGCGTAGACGATCGGTCCGGTGACCATCAACGCCACGGCGAAGAGGTGCGGGATCACGTTGTTGCCCCGGTTGGCCCCGCGTACTTCGACGAATCCGTCCTCCGCCATTCCGGCATCTTAAGCGGGTCGTGGGTTGTCGTGGGCCGGGTTGGTGCGAGTGCGGCCGGACGGCGTGAGGGGACCTAGCGGTTCGTCACGCAGCCTTGGCCGGGTAGCGGGTCCAGGTGCGGATGGGTGAGTCGGTCGCGAAGCGGTGGACGCCTTCCTGCTCAGTCTGAACTGGTCCCTTGAACCAAGCGACCAGTCGTCTCGTCCGGGTTCATGTAGAGGTGGCCCTCGGACCAGATGTACCTGGTGCCGCCCCAGGCCGCGGCTGAGGTGACATCGGGGAAGAAACCGCGCCCCTCGTGGTTCGCGCTCGTGTTGCACAGCACAGGAATACCGGAGATGCGTTCGTACTCGGCGAGCACCCGGCCGGTGACACTGCCGTCCCCGGGGTCGATGGTCTGCAGCCGTGCGGTGCCGTCGAGGTGGATTACGGCGGGGATGCGGTCGACCCATTCCGGGCGCACTCGGTGTTCGAACAGCATGTAGCGATCGCTGCTCCCGGGAGCGAAGATCTCGGGAGCACGCGCGGTCGTGCAGATCGGAGCGACGGGCCTGTACGACGCCCGGTTTTTGATCGCGTTCAGCCGGTCCTTCATCGCCGGGCTCGTCGCGGCCGCGAGAATGCTGCGGTTGCCGAGCGCGCGCGGACCGATCTCAGCGCGGCCGGACAGGACTACCACCGGTTCGCCGGTCGTGTGCAGCAGTTCAGCGAGTTCGCGCTCGTCGCACGGCCGCCTCTCCCAACCGGGAGGCGTCGGCGACGCGACCGGTTTGGGGCCGCTGTAGACGTTCCAGTCGAGGTGAAGCCGGCCGTCCTGCTGGAGCATCTCGCAGCAGGCGGTCCCGATCGCGGCACCGGAGTCGTTCGGGAACGGCGGGACCCAGATGTCGGCGAACCGGCCGCTCGTCCGCAGCAGGTTGTTCCACTTGATGTTGAGCGCGCAGCCCCCGCTGAGCACCAGGTTCGGGGTGCGACCGGGATAGCGCCTCTGCAGGATTGCGCTGGCACCGTTCAGGAGCCGGTTTCCCAGGTATGCCTGGAAGGTCGCGATCAGGTCGGCCTCGGACATGCCGGGGAACAGCTGCGCCCTGTTCGCGGCAGCTTTCTCCCCGAGCGTCCTGCCGTTGTCCGAAGAGACTCCCGGCAGGCTGGAGAACAGGCCGTCGAACGCCGCGTACGCGGACTCCACCACCTCGCCCAGCGCGGCGTAAGCCATCGCCTTGCCCGCGATCGACAGCCGGTAGCGCACCGCCTCCACGCTCGACAGTCCCGAGGTGTCGCGGTAGAACGGGTCGAACTCCCCGCAGAAGTCGGAGAAGGTGTTGCCCACGATCGGCAGCACCACGGACACGGCCTTCACCGTCCTGGTGGCCGCGCTCACCTCGTACAGCCGGGGCGTCATGCCGCCGTCCCACACCAGCACGAGCGCGTCCTCACCGCGCAGGGCGAACGGACTTGTGCAGTACGCGCCCATGAGATGGTTGGCGGCGTGATGATAGCTGCTGTAACCAGGCGCCTTCTGGCTGAAGTCGTGGTTCTGGAAGGAGAAGCGCCGCAACGGGCCGGCGGCACCTGGTCCGTCCAGATAGGACGCGACCGGGAGTTCGACCGGCTTGCCGTCATCGAGGGTGTCGATCACGTGCTGACCGTCGGCGCGCTGCGTCCACCACCCGTCGACCACGAACCGGTCGACATCAGCTACGTCCACTCCTTCGGCTGCCAGGAGATCGGCGACCTGCCGCAGATCGCGAAGCGCGCTGTACCGCGGCGCGTTGCCGAGCTTCTCCAACTCGACGCTGAACTCGAGACGCCCGTCCGCGATGAGAGCGACACCACCGTCATGGGTTGCCTTGACCCCGCAGATCAACATTGACGTTTCGCACCTTTCCATGACGCCGTCAGCGATTCCGTGACCAGTGCGTGCAGGCGGTCGAGCCCCAGATCGATCTGTTCCGGTGTCAGGGCCGCGCAGGACAGCCGGAGCTGGTTGAGCCCGCCCTCGCCCAGGTAGAAGTGGTGCATCGGCGTCCAGAGCACGCCGTGTACGCGCGCTGACCGTTCCAACAAGGCGTCATCGGCGGCGAACGGGACGGTGACCACGACGAAGAATCCGCCGGTAGGACTGTTCCAGCTCACGCCCGCTGCGCCGGGATCACCAGGGCGGAAGCGGTCGGCGAGGCCGTTCAGCAGGCGGCGCCGGTTGACGCGGTAGTGCTCCGTCTCGCGCACATTCGCCCGGACGAGGCTGCACCCGTGCTCCAGCAATCTCCCGCCCGCGACGGCCTGGGCGATCGGCGACGTGTTGACGGTGAGCATGCTCTTGATCTTCGCCAGCTCGTCCGCGAACAACGTCCGGGTCCCGTGCGCGGTCACCACTTCCTGGTCCGCCACCGCGTAGCCGACGCGCACTCCGGGCAACGCCGACTTGGCCAGGGTGCCGAGGTAGACCACCTGATTGCGGGTGTCCAGCGCCTTCAGCGTGGGTGGCCGGTCATCACTGTCGGAGAACAGGCCGTACGGGTTGTCCTCCAGCACCAGGAAGTCCTGCTGCGCGGCGACGTCCAACAGCCGCCGCTTGTCTTCGACGGTCATGCTGATCCCGGACGGGTTCGCGAAGTCGGGAATGAGGTAGAGGGCGCGGGGACGCAGCCCTCTGCCGCGGGCGTGCCGCAACACCGCGAACAGGTCGTCGAAGTCGATTCCTCCCGCGTCCCGCACCGGCAGGACCCGCATGTCCGCGAGCCGTGCCGCGCCGGCCAGTCCGACGTACGTGGGCGACACCGCCAGCACCACGTCCTGATCGTCGGAGCGCAACGCCCGCAGACACAGGTAAAGCGCCTCCTGACAGCCCACCGTGACCACAATCGACTCCGGATCGGCGTCGATGTTCTCGTCCACGGCCAGGTTCCTGGCGATCAGGTGGTGCAGCACTCCCTTCGTCCGGCCGTACTGGAAGATCGTGCGCCGCACCTCCTCCTCGGAGTACCCCACGTCGTCGCGGAGGTGCTGGCAGAAGACGTCGAGGTACCGGTGCACCGAATCGAGCTCGAAGAACGCCTCCGCGGGTCTGCCCGCGGCGAGTGAGATCGCATCGGGATACCGGTGCGACACCTCGTTCAGGAAGGTCATGGAGTGCAGGGCGGGATCGTCGACGGACGGGTGCAGCTCGGCGGCACGCAGCTCGAACCGGGAGTGGACGGTGGGGGTCAACACGACCACGACTCCGCTGCGGGCAACGCCCTCACGGAGGATCGGACGTCCGCGATGCTGCGGCAGCCGGCGAGCGCGACGGCGTCCTCGGTCTCCTGCCGGATCAGTTCGAGCACCCTGGCGGCTCCGGCTTGGCCAGCCAGCGCGAGCCCCCACCACGCCGGCCGTCCTATGAGGACACTCGACGCGCCGAGGGCGATCGCCTTCACGACGTCCGAGCCGGACCTGATCCCGCTGTCCATCAGCACCTCGCAGCGGTCGTCCACCGCCTCGCGAATGACCGGCAACGCCTCCGCGCTGCTGACAGCACCGTCGAGCTGACGGCCACCGTGGTTCGAGACGATGACCGCGTCGATCCCGGACTCCGCCGCTCTCGACGCGTCATCGGGGTGCAGGACCCCTTTCAGCACGATCGGCAACGATGTCCTCTGCCGCAGCCAGTCGAGGTCGGACCACGAGAGCGATGGGTCGAACGTCTGCCTGGTGTGCGCCATGAAGGCCGACTCCGAATCGTTCCCGGCGTGCACTCCGACGTCGCCGGCCAGGTTCACGGCCGAGATTCCGGTGGGCAGGGTGAAGCCCGAACGGATGTCCCTCAGGCGGCGTCCCATGCGAGGCACGTCCACGGTCAGTACGACGGCGCGGCAGCCGGCCGACTCGGCCCGGCGCAGGAGGTTCGTCATCTGGCCGCGATCACGGAGCCAGTAGAGCTGGCACCACGTGGAGGCTCCGGTCGCGGTGATGTCCGCGAAGGTGGAGCTGCTCAACATGCTCGCCACGTAGATCACTCCGGCGCCGGCACAGGCCGCGGCCAGCGCCCGTTCGCCGTCGGGATGCGCCAGCCGCTGGTAGGCCATCGGTGCGACCAGCACGGGCATCGTGGTGGGGGTGCCCAGCGCCGTCGTCTCGGTCGAGCACGCCGAGACGTCGTTGAGCACCCTGGGGACCAGGCGCACGCGCTCCAGGGCCGTCCGGTTCGCCCTGAGCGTGGACTCCGTTCCCGCGGCGCCCGCGACGAAGTCACGGAGGTCGGCCGTCATCACGGCCGTCGCGGCGTCTTCCACGTCGTCGAGGCAGAGCAGGGTCTCGAGGGGTACAGGGGTGCGCGTGGGGGAAACCGCGGCGGTCATGCCAACGTCTCCCCACGCACGCGTGCGGCCTCGACGGCCTCGTAAAGCGCCTTGATGTTCCCGCTGCCGAACGTCTTGGCACCGAGGCGCTCGATCACCTCGAAGAACAAGGTGTTCCTCGGATGCGTCGACCGCGTGAAGATCTGGAAGAGCTGACCGTCGTGGTCCTCGTCCACCAGGATGTTGCGCTGCCGAAGCTCGTCCACGGTGTGGGTGGCGAGGTCGAGCCGGTCTGCGAGCGCGTCGTAGTAGGTCGCGGGAGTGCCGAGGAACTCGACACCCTTGTCCGACAGCACGCTCACCGAGCGCACGATGTCGTTGGTCTCGAACGCGATGTGCTGCACCCCGGCGCCGTTGTGGCGCTTCAGGAACTCGTCGATCTGACCGGCGTTCATCCGCGTGTCGGGTTCGATGAGGGTGAGCGTGATCTCCGCCGAAGGGCTTTGCACGACCTTCGACAGCATTGCCTGTGAGCCGATCAGGATGCGCTCCTCGAAGATCGTGCTGAAACCCAGCGCCGACTCGTAGTACTCCGTCGTCGGCTCCAACTCCCCGGCCTCCAGGCACACGGCCAGGTGGTCGATCCGTCGCACCGATGAGGACGGCACCCGCACCGCGGGAGCTTTCTCGCGGTGCTCGACGAAGGTGTGCAGCACATCCCCGAAACCCCTGATCACCGCCGTGATCGTGCCATCGGCGCCGTTGCGCTGAGGTGCCGAGACCGCCACGGCTCCTCTTTCGACGGCGTCCTCGAACGCTGCGGTCACATCGGCCACACCAATGCCCAGATTCCCGACGCCGTCACCGTGCCGCCACACGTAATCATGTGCGAAATGCGTCTCGGACAACGCCTGGGTGACGACCAGTGTGATCAGCCCACCGCGCACAACAGCAGATCGGTGCGTATCTGCGCTGGTGGCAACGTCCGCTTCCGGATATTTCGCGAATCCGTAGCTCTCTGCCAGCCCGTCGACGACCTCGTCGAGGTCTTGGACGTAGAACTCGACGTAGGCGAGCTTCATGTCATGGTCGTCACGCGGTGCCGCTTCCTTGCGTTCGCCATTCATTCTTTCCCCCAGGTCCGGACGATGCAGTCGAGGCGGTTCGCGTCTACAGCCGGTTTTCCGCCACGCGAACGACCGGCCGCGTGTCCCGATTCACCAGGAACTCGGGCCGAGTCGGGCTGAGTGGAGCGTTCGTGACCTTGTTGTAGGTCAGGAAGAGCATGGAACGACGTTGTTCGGACTGGTTGTTGGACGACGAGTGGACCAGGTTCGGGTGGAACGCGACCGCAGTTCCCGCAGGTCCGGTGAACTGGTGTCTTCCCCAGCCGTCTGCCAGCGTTTCGGCCAGTTCGGCGGGTACGGTGTGTTCGAGGTCGGCGGACACGTGGCTGCGCCAGTCACCTTTTCCCGTGCTTTTTCCGCTTCTGTTCTCGCCCGACTCGAGCAGGCCAAGGTGGTGGGTTCCGGGAATGACCTCCAGCGGGCCGTTCCGCTCGTCGACCCCGTCCAGGAAGATCGCGATGTTGACCGCGTCGGGAGAGGGCATGCCGTCCTCGTGGTGCCAGAAGGCGAAGTCCTGGTGCCAAGGCCAGGCCTTGCCCTCCACCGCGGCCTTGATGTTGACCTTGAACTGGTACAGGTAGACAGGTTCGCCGAGCAACGCCTCTGCGACGTCGAGCAGCATCGGGAGCCTGATCAGGCGGTCGCACACCTCGTCGAAGGCGTGGCAGCCGTGGATGGCGCGGACGGTGGTCGAGCCGGCCTCGTGGACGACCTCGGGCCGCCGCTGGGTGCTGAGCGCCTGGATCCGCTCACGGAGCTTGCCGACCTCGGTGTCGCTGAAGCCGCGGGGTAGCGCGACCCAGCCGTCGCGGCCGTAGTTGATCCGCACTGTGCGTTCCACGTGTGAAGACAGAGCCATTTTTTCCCCAGACGCGCAGTCCGTCGGATTCCTGCATCAGTGGCTGTCCTGCATGCGGTTGACCAGGCTGCGCGGTCGCATGTCGACCCAGTGCTCGTCGACGTACTCGAGACAGGAGCTGCGGTCTCCCGGGCCGAAAGCCACGTCCCAACCCTGCGGCACGGTGGCGAATTCCGGCCACAGCGAGTACTGGCCCTCTTGGTTGATCAGCACCGAAAACGTGCCGTCGGCATCATCGAACGGATTCATGGTGTGTTCCCCCCGGATCATCGCCGATTGTGTAGTGGTGGCCGCGCGATGTGCGCACAGAAAAAAGTGCTGTACACGCCATGAATTGCGAGAAACTGCTCGCGTTGGAAAAATGACAATGCGCGGCAAGGTTTCCGGCTGGCGCGCCTCCCAGCCTGCACGCACTTATGGGAGGTGTCAAGAACCGCGTCAGGCACCGCCCAACCGCATAGAAGGATTGACCGCCCCGCGACGACTGTGCCAAGGTGGCTCTGAACGGTCATTGCAGAAGATCGCTGTCGATCACGTCGGCGGCTCGCCTGGGGGGCGATGATGCGACCAATCAGCTGTGCGCCGGATCCGGGGGGACCAGTGTCTCTCTTCCAGGCACTTCTGTGGTGCCGAGAACCGGTCCACCTCTGAAAACGTGCCGTAACGCGATCACGCATTCGGCACCGTCCGACGCCATCGCAGCGTAGTGACGCCGGGATCGCACGCACATCGCCATCTCGTCGCGCACCGGTCTGGCCGGGAGGCGTGATCTGGCCTGTCCTGCCCACGAACGCGCCGGGACCACGAGCCGTTTCCGACTCGACACCTGAGGAATCACGCCATGGGATCCGAACAGCCCCATCCGCCCGTTGACCTGCTGGAGATGGTCGTCACCGTGTTCCGGGCGGTGCTGGACAACGAGGACGTCGACGCGGACACGGACTTCTTCGAGGCCGGCGGGAACTCCATCCTCGCGGCGCGCGCTGTAACCCGTGTGCAGGACCAGTCCGGTGCCGCGGTGACGTTCCGCGACATCCTGTTCGCCCGAACCGCCGGGGAACTCGCCGCGAAGATCGAGGACAAGGGTCCGCGTGGCTCCCGCGCGGTGTGACATCCGTCCGACCACGCTGGGCCAGTCGTCGGTGTGGTTCGCCGCGCAGTACCACGGTGAAAGCAGCGCGTACAACGTCACGACGGTCGTCGACATCGACGGCGAACTGCCGCGTTGGCGGGTAGAAGAGGCTTATCGCCTGCTCGTCGAGGTCACACCTACGCTCCGGTTCCGCATGGGACTGGGCGGGAGCGGCGACGTGGTCCAGTGGCTCGACCCCGCCGAGGCGCGGGTCGAGTGGGTGGAACCGGCACCGGGCGCCGAGGTGGACGAGGTGCTGCGGGACGCGGTCAGCCGGCCGTTCGAGGCCGATGGCGGTGTGCTGCACCGGATCGTCGCGGCGAGGTTGTCCGCGTCGAGGACCAGAGTGAGTCTCTCGGTGCACCACGTGCTCATGGACGGTCGTAGCAAAACTCTGCTGACCGAGAGATTTCTCGCCTGCCTCGACGGGAGTGTGGACGCGCAGAAACCGGAGGACTACCTCGACCTGGTCGAACGCGTCCGAGCGGTCGAGGCGGGCGCAGTGGAGCGCGACCTGGGTTACTGGACCGCCCGGCTCGCGTCGGTGATCGGCCAGGAGACGGTCGCCACCGCAGCTCAAGCCGCGCAGCCGGTCCGCGGGCACCTGTCACAGCGGTTGCGTGAAGACCTGTCCGCCGACTGCGTCGCACGCTTCCGCCGGATCGCCAAGGAAGCCGGCACCGGTCTGTTCCCGGTCCTCTTCGGATCGATCCACCGCGTGCTCGGGGTGATGGGCCGCCGTGCGTCGGTCGTCTGCACAGCCGCATCCGTGCGGCCCCGCGACGGCTTCGGGGGAGAGGTGCTGGGGTGTTTCGTCAACCAGGTGCCGCTCGTCTGCGCACACCGCGCCGACGACACGCTGGCCGAACTGGTGGCGGTGGAAGCGCCCGGCTGGCGGGAGGACCTGCGTCGCCGCCACGTTCCGCTGATGGTGATCGTCAACGCTCTGCCGCGGCCGGTGCCCAGGCTGGACCGGATCTTCACCTCCTACCTCGACATGGAGGGAACTCTCAAGTGGCAGCACGGTCATCTCTCCGCGACGTGCGACCTGTTCAACGTCTACCACGAGACGAAGACCGACCTCACGGTCCGGTTCGTGCCGCACGACGGGCGAATCGGTTGCGACATCGAATGGTCCGACAACACGACACCGGAACTGGGGCGGGAGTTCGCCGCGGTCCTCCGGTCGCTGTTGGCGGGGGAGATCTCATGACCACGCCTGATCACCTGGTTCCGCTGGGCGATTCCTCGTGGCAGCTGTGGCGGCTCGTCGCCGTGCGCAGCGCGGGCTTTCCCGTCGACCTGGTGCTGGCGCTGACGGATCACCGGTTGGCAGAGTTCGCGGACGGCGAGGACGCTTCCACCGAGCTGTCCCAGGCCTATCGCGATGCATACGCGGACGCCACCGACAGCGTGTCACGCGCGTTGACCGGAATCGCCGCGGATCCGTCGTTCCGCGAAGCCATCGCGTGGCAGAGTCCACACCTGCTGAGCACGTGCGTCGACAAGCTGACGTCACCCGCCGCGGGTGCGGCCAACTCCAAGTGGCGCCAACGACTTCTCACGACCGCCAGCTACGTCCAGCGCTATGCGGTGAAGAACGACTCGATCGGCTTCTTCGGGCCGATCGCCTGGGCCACGGTGACGGACAGCGCACCTGCATTGACAGTCCACATCGGACAAGAATTGCTGGCGCGCAGGACCGTGTACTTCGAATGGTGGGCGATCGACGCCGTGGCACGGGCCATGTCGGACGATCCTGCCGGCTGGCCGAGGTGGCACCTGAGAAGCGCGCCGCAGAACCGGCTTTGTGACCGGACGCTCATCACCTCGAACGGAAAGCACCTGGCGCTCACGGAAGAGGAAGCGCTCCTGCTCCGCGAGTGCGACGGCCGACGATCGCTGAAAACGATCCAGCGAGAGTTCGCGTCGGAGCTGGATCTCATTCCCGCCGCGCTGTCCCTCGCGGAGCGCGGCCTCCTGCTCCACGACCTGGACGTGCCGGTTTCGGCCACGCCGGAGGACGCACTCGCCGCGTTGCTGGCGCTGCAACCCGACCACCCGCACGCGGAGGAACGCCGCTCCGCGCTGGACGAACTGCTCGAACTGCGCTCCGCGGTGGCGGACGCGGCAGGTGACGCCGATCGCGTCATAACCGCACTCGACGCACTGGGCACGGCGTTCGAGCGGATCTCGGGCGAGCTGCCCACCCGTCGTCCCGGACAGCACTACGCGGGCCGGACCGTCGTGTACGAGGACACGACCCGGGACATGACGATCGAGCTGGGACAGCCGGTCGTCGACTTCCTCGCGGAACCGCTGGAACTGCTGCTCATCGCGGCCCGGTGGCTGAGCTGTCGGGCGGCCGAGCTGTTCGACGCGCGGTTCAGCGACATCTTCGACCGGCTCTGTGCGCGCACCGGCAAGGATCACGTGCCGCTCGCTTCCTTGTACTCGGCGGCGACACCGGATCTCTTCTTCTCGATGCGGGAACCGCCTCCGCTCGTCGACACACTGGTCCGGGAGTTCGGCGACAAGTGGTCCAAAGTGCTCGCGGTCGACGAACTGAGCACGCGGCATCACGTGCAAGCAGCCGACATCAAGGCCGTCGTGGAGGCGGAGTTCGCCTCCGGCGACGTGCCCTGGTCGTCCGCGGTGCACCACTCACCGGACCTCATGCTCGTCGCGGACTCTCCGGAGGCGGTGAACAGAGGCGACTTCCTCGCGGTGCTCGGCGAGCTCCACGTCGCCGTGAACACGATGGAGTCACGGCTGTTCGTCGCCCAGGCCGAGGACCAGGCGGGGCTGTTGCGCGCGGCCGAGCACGACCACGGTGACCGGCGGGTGGTCAGCCTGCCCTCCAAGGAGTCCTCCCAGGTCAACTCGAGGACGTACCCGGCGGCCTTGTTGTCGAGCCGGTTCACCTACTGGTCGCAGCATCCCGATCCCTCCGTGTCGCCGGGCCGGATCGTCCCGGCGGGCGCGCTGCGCGTCGTGCGGGAGGGAACGCGGCTCGTCGTCCGATCCGATGTGGACGGTCGCAGGTTCGAACTGGTCGAGATGTTCGGCGAGGCGATGTCGGGTGCCGTGCTGAACAGCTTCCGGATGCTGCCCTCCGCCCCGCACCGGCCGCGGGTCAGCATCGACCGCCTCGTCGTGAGCCGCGAGTCGTGGACGTTCGACGCACTCGACCTGACGTGGGCGGCGCTCGGGGACGCGGCCGCGCGGCACCACGCCGCCTGGTCGTGGCGTCGGACTCATCGCCTGCCGGAGCGCGGCTTCTACCGGGTGCCGGTGGAGGACAAGCCGATCTACCTCGACTTCGGTTCACCAGTCCTGGTCGATCTGTTCGCACGAGCGCTGCGCAGAACGGTGCGGGCGGACGTCGGGACCACGGTGACGTTCAGCGAGATGTTGCCCGATCTGGACGGCACGTGGCTGCGGGACTCCCGTGGACGTCGCTACACGTCCGAGTTCCGTCTGGTCCTCGTCGACCCGCTCGGCCTACCCGCCGATTCCGCGACCTGAGCGAAAGGATCACGAACAGTGGTTCCGTTGTCCAACGCCCAGCAACAACTGTGGTTCCTGCACCGGCTGGAAGGCCCGTCACCCACCTACAACCTCCCGGTGCGGTTGCGCTTCGACGGACCGCTCGACGACGTCGCGCTGTGCGCCGCCGTGGGCGACGTGGTCACCCGGCACGAGGTGCTGCGCACCGTGTTCCCGGAACTGGACGGCCTCCCGCACCAGCGGGTGGTGCCACAGGACGAGGTCGGGCCGCTGGTGGTGCGGGAGACCGTGGCGGCAGCGGAGCTCGACGACAGGATCGCGGTCGTCTCGCGGCAGCCCTTCGACCTCACCGACGACCTGCCGTTGCGCGGATGGCTCTTCAACACCGGCGACACCGGCCACGTGCTCTTGCTGGTGCTGCACCACATCGCCGCCGACGGGTCCTCACTCGCTCCTCTGGTCGACGACGTCTGCACAGCCTATGAAGCCCGGCGCACGGCGACGAAGCCGAACTGGCGACCGCTACCCGCCCAGTACGCCGACCACGTCCGCCGGCAGCGCGATCGGCTGGGCACCGCCGACGCCCCCACAGATCTCGCGGCTGCGCAGTTGGCGTTCTGGGAACAAGAACTCGCGGGACTGCCGGACGAAGTGGCACTGCCCACCGATCGGCCGCGTCGGGACGCACCGACCTATCACGGCAGTGCTGTGCGCTTCCCGATCGAAACCCACGTGCAACGCGAACTCGCTTCGATCGCACGGCAGGCGCGGGCGACGTTGTCGATGGTGTTGCAGGCCGCGGTCGCGGTCCTGCTCACGAAGGTGGGGGCTGGCACCGACGTGCCGCTGGGAACGGCGGTGGCCGGCCGCGGTGACGGCAGTGCGGACGCGCTGGTCGGCCTGTTCGCGAACACCGTCGTGCTGCGCACCAGCACCGAGGGCAACCTGCCCTTCCTGAACCTGGTCGAACGGGTGCGCGACACCGCGCTCTCCGCATACGCACACCAGGACGTGCCCTTCTCGCGCGTCGTCGAAGTGGTGAACCCTCCACGGCTACCAGGCAGGAACCCGTTGTTCCAGATCGGGTTCGGAGTGGAGGAGACCTTCACGACGACCCGGGAGCTTCCCGGTCTCCTCGTGTCGGTGGACGAGGTGGTGACGCACACGTCCAAGTTCGACCTGCACTTCGGGTTCACCAGGACGCCCGGTCCGGACGCGGTGCGGATCGGCGGACTGCTCACCTACAGCACGGACCTGTTCGACCACCACACCGCCGAAATGCTCGCCGAACGACTCTTGCTGGTGCTCGCCGCCGTCACGGCCGATCCGCTCGTCCGGGTGGACTCGGTGAACGTGCTCACCGAGACCGAGCGCCACACCACCCTGGTCGAGTGGAACGACACCGCGCGGCCTGCCAGGCGAGCCGCCGCGTCCATCCCGGAGGCCTTCCGCGCCCAGGCGAGGAGGGCTCCTGACGCGGTCGCGATCAGCGGCGCAGGCGACGTGGTCACCTACCGGGAACTCGACGAGCGCAGCGACCGGCTCGCTCGCCACCTGATGGGCCTCGGCGTCGGTGCGGAGTCGGCGGTCGCACTGTGCCTCGACCGCTCCGCTGAACTGGTCGTCGCGATGCTGGCGGTGCTGAAGGCCGGCGGTGTCTGCGTTCCACTGCACGACGCGCACCCGCTCGACCGGCTGCAACGGGCGGTCGAGGACGCCGGGGTGGGTGTGCTGATCGCCGACGAACGCGGCCGCGCCCGCGGGTTGGCGGAAGTCGAGCACGTCGTGATGGTGGACGAGGAGTTCGCGGGCCCGCCGGAACGTCCCGGCGCCGAGCCCGATCGTGACCAGCTCGCCTGCGTGATGTTCACGTCCGGCTCGACGGGGACTCCCAAAGGTGTCGCGGTCACGCACCGGGACGTGCTGTCCCTCGTGGACGACAGTCTCTTCGCCGACGGCCGCCACGACACCGTGCTGATGCTGGCACCGCACGCGTTCGACGTGTCGATCTACGAGCTGTGGGCGCCGCTGCTCAACGGCGGTCGTGTGGTGCTCGCTCCGCCCGGAGAATTCGACGTCGAGACGCTGGAGCGGCTGATCACGGGCGAGGCGGTCACCGCTGTGCACCTGACCGCCGGTCTGTTCCGGGTGGTGGGGGAGGAGTCACCGGAGATCTTCGCCCCTGTTCGCGTGGTCATGACCGGCGGCGACGTGGTGTCACCGGTGGCATTGCGCCAAGTGCGGGACGCTTGCCCGGACGTGGTGATACGGGTGATGTACGGGCCGACCGAGACGACGCTGTTCGCCACGAGTTTCGAGGTGGGGCAGGAGGTCCCGTCGGGGAGCACCCCGATCGGCAGGCCGTTGGACGGCATGCGCGCCTATGTGCTCGACCACGGCCTCGCGCCCGTACCGCCGGGAACGACGGGGGAGCTCTACCTCGCGGGTGCCGGAGTGGCGAGGGGGTACCTGGGCAGGCCGGGTCTCACCGCCGAACGGTTCGTCGCGGACCCGTTCGGTCCGCCGGGCACGCGCCTGTACCGCACCGGGGATCTCGCGCGGTGGTCGCCGGGCGGGGACCTGGAGTTCCTCGGCCGCTCCGACGACCAGGTCAAGATCCGGGGATTCCGCGTCGAGCCCGGCGAGGTCGAAGCCGTGCTGGCGGGACACGAGGACGTCGTCCAAGCCGTGGTCGTCGCCCGGCGGCAGCCCGGTGCCGGCATCGCGCTGGCCGCCTACGTCGTCCCCGCCGGAACCGGCGTCGACACCGACGAGCTCCGGGACGACCTCAGGCGTCACGCCGGCGAGCTGCTCGCGGCGTACATGATGCCGTCGAGCATCACCTTCATCGACGCCGTACCGCTGACTCCCAACGGGAAGCTGGCTGTCGACGCGTTGCCGGCCCCCAGCGAACCGCTGCGAACCCGGCGCGCACCTTCGACACCCGAGGAGAAGGTCCTCTGCGACCTGTTCGCCGAACTGCTGCACAAAGCCGAGGTGGGTGTCGACGACTCGTTCTTCGAGCTCGGCGGCCACTCGCTGCTCGCGATCCGGTTCGTCAGCCGTGTCAGCGCGACACTGGGGGTGAAGCTGCGCGTCCGGGACGTGTTCGACACACCGACGGTCGCTGAGCTCGCAAGGGTTGTGTCCACGGCACGTCCGGCTCCGCTCGGTCCGCTCGTGCGCGTCGACCTCGCGGAGAACGTGCCGTTGTCGTATGCGCAGCAACGGATCTGGTTCCTGGACCGCATGCACAAAGCGGAACCGGTCTACAACCTGCCGCTTGGTCTGCGGCTGCGCGGCGCGCTCGACCGCGAGGCGCTGGTGGCGGCGATCGGCGATCTGGTCCTGCGGCACGAACCACTGCGCACGGTCTTCCGCGACCACGACGGCGAGTTCCGGCAACACGTCCTCGACGGACAAGCGGCCCTGCCCGTCGTCACCTTCGTCAGCACGACCGAGTCCGAGCTCGCCGAGCTCGTGCGGCAGGCGGTGAACCACCGTTTCGACCTGTCCGAGGACGTCTCGCTGCGGTGCTCGCTGTTCGAGCTCGGTCCGCGGGAGCACGTGCTCTTGCTTCTGATGCACCACGTGAGCTGCGACGGGTGGTCGATGGTTCCGTTGATGCGAGATCTCGGCACCGCATATGAGGCGCGGCGTGACGGGCGCGGTCCGGCCTTCCCGCAACTTCCCGTGCGCTACGCCGACTACACCCGCTGGCAGCGCGACGTGCTGGGAAGTCCGTCCGAACCGGACTCCGAGATCGGCGGCCAGCTCGGGTTCTGGAAGGGCGTCCTGGCCGGTCTGCCGGACGAGATGCCGCTGCCCGCCGACCGCCCGCGGCCCGCCACCTCGTCACACCGGGGCGGCACGGTGCGGTTCCGGATCGACGAGCAGGTCCACCTCGGGCTGACGGCACTCGCCAAGACCGCCGGTGCGACCCCTTACATGGTGCTGCGGGCGTCCTTCGCCGCGATGCTGACCCGGTGGGGCGCGGGCACCGACGTCGTGCTCGGCACACCGGTCGCCGGTCGTACCGATCCGGCGCTCGCCAACCTCGTGGGCTTCTTCGTCAACACGCTGGTCATGAGGACGGACACCTCAGGTGACCCCACGTTCGCCGAGCTGCTCGACCGGGTGCGCGACCACGACCTCGCCGCGTACGAGAACCAGGACGTGCCTTTCGAACTGCTCGTGGAGCACCTCAAGCCGCCGAGGTCCACCGCCCGGCACCCGCTCTTCCAGGTCCTCTTCGTGCTGCAGAACAACACGGCCGCCGACCTCAGCCTGCCGGGCCTCGACGTCTCGGACGAGCAGGTCGGGCTCGAGTCCGCCAAGTTCGACCTGACCGCCAGTCTGACCGAGCGTTTCGGTGCCGCCGGGAGGCCCGCTGGAGTGGACGGCGTGGTGGAGTTCAGCCGGGACCTGTTCGACAGCGCGACCGTCGACCGCCTCGTGCGGTCGTGGCTGGTGCTCCTCCGCGCGGTGGTCGCCGACCCCGCCGTCCGCGTCGAGTCCGTGCAGATCATGGATCCCGCCGAGGAACGGCGGATGTTGATCGACTGGAACGACACCGAACACCTGCCGGTGACGTCGGCGCACCCGGCGGGACTCGTCGAGGCGCAGGTGGTTCGCACGCCGGAGGTGTCCGCCGTGCAGTGGTCTGGCGGTGAGCTGACCTATGACGAGCTCAACCGCCTGGCCAACCGCCTGGCCCACCGGCTCGTCGCGGCGGGGGTCGGGCCGGAGAGCGTGGTCGCGGTGGCGCTGCCCCGCTCGGTGGAGCTGGTGGTGTCGTTCCTCGCGGTGCTCAAGGCGGGTGGTGTGTACCTGCCGCTCGACCCCGAGTATCCGGCGTCGCGGCTCGCGTACATGATCGAGGACGCCAGTCCCGTGCTGGCGTTGACGACGACCGCTCACCGAGGTGTGGTGGCCGGTGCCGGGGGAGTGCCGGTCGTCCTGCTGGACGCGGTGCTGGAGGACACCGGCGAACCGGACCACGACCCGGCCACAGGCGCGCATCCGGACAACGCGGCCTGCCTGCTCTACACCTCCGGGTCCACCGGCCGTCCCAAGGGCGTCGTGATGCTGGCCAGGTGCATCACGAACCTCGCCATCTGGTGTGTCGACGCGATCGGCACCGGAGCCGGCGCGAGGCACGTGCAGTTCGCCGCGGTCAGCTTCGACGCTTCGGTGACCGAGATGCTGTCGGCGCTCTCCTCCGGCAAGACGCTCGTGATCCCGGACGACGCCATCCGGCCGGACGCGGACCGGTTGGCGCGGTGGCTGCAGGACAACGAGCTCTCCGAGATCTTCGTGCCCAACCTGATGCTGGACGCGCTCGGCGAGACGGCGCACGAGCAGAGCCTCCCGCTGACCTCGCTCCGGCACGTGGTCCAGCTCGGTGAGGCACTGATCCCCAGCGGCCACGTGCGGAAGCTGTTCGCACCGGGCCTCGGACGCGTCCTGCACAACCACTACGGCCCCACCGAGACCCATGTCGCCACGTCGCACTCGCTCGCGGCCGACGCCACGGCATGGCCCATGTCACCGCCGATCGGCAAACCGATCCACAACACACGGGTCTACGTGCTCGACCAGCGCCTGAGGCCGGTGGGCGTGAACGTCGTCGGCGAGCTCCACATCGCCGGAGCCGGGCTGGCTCGCGGGTACCGCAACCGGCCGGACCTCACGTGCGAACGGTTCGTCGCCAACCCGTTCGGCACACCGGGCGACCGGATGTACCGCAGCGGCGACCTGGTGCGGTGGCGGTCGGACGGCACCCTCGACTTCCTCGGCCGCGCCGACGACCAGGTCAAGATCCGCGGCTCCCGCGTGGAACCCGCCGAGGTCGAGGCCGTGATCACGCAGCACCCGGACGTCGTGCAGGCCGCCGTGATCGTTCGCGAGGACAGTCCCGGCGAGAAACGTCTCGTCGCCTATGTCGTGCCGGGCGGAGACCTGGACCCGCAGGCGCTGCGGTCCCACGTGTCGGCCGCCGTGCCGAACTACATGGTGCCGTCGGCGTTCGTCGGCATGGAGAGCCTGCCGCTGACCCCGAACGGCAAGCTCGACCGCCGCGCGCTGCCCGCACCCGAGGAATCCGGCCGCTCAGGTGGACGTGGCCCGCGCACGGCTCGCGAAGAGGTGCTCTGCGCGTTGTTCGCCGAGGTGCTCGGGGTGGACGAGGTCTACATCGACGACGACTTCTTCATGCTGGGCGGACACTCCGTCCTCGCTACGCGGCTGATCAGCCGGATCCGGTCCGTGCTCGGTGTCGAACTGGAGATTCGCGACATCTTCGAGGCTCCTGACGTCGCGTCGTTGAACGATCGGCTTTCCGAGCGCCCGGCGCTCCGCCTTCCTCTGCGCGCCGGCGAGCGACCTGCTCGGATCCCGTTGTCATACGGACAGCTCAGGCTGTGGTTCCTCAACCGGGTGGAGGGCGGGAGCGCGACCTACAACCTGCCCTTCGCGATCAGGCTGTCCGGGGCGCTCGACGTCACCGCGCTGCGCGCTGCCTTCGGTGACCTGGTCGAGCGGCACGAGACGCTGCGCACCGTCTTCCCCGAGACGGGCGGCAGGCCGCACTCCGTGGTTCTCCCTTCCGCCGACGCCGCGCCGAGTCTCACCGAGACCCGGATCGCGCGCGACGACGTGACCGAGGCGCTCCGCGACGCGGCCGCGCGACCCTTCGACCTGACCTCGGACATTCCGTTGCGCGTCTGGTTGTTCGCCGTCGCGCCCGAGGAACACGTGCTGCTGATCGTGGTTCACCACGTGGCGTGTGACGGCTGGTCGCGGGGACCGCTCATGCGCGACCTCGGGCACGCCTACCGGCACAGGCTGGAGGCGAGGCCGCCGAACTGGGCTCCGCTGCCCGTCCAGTACACCGACTTCGCGTTGTGGCAGGAACAGCTGCTCGGCCAGGAGTCCGATCAGGACAGTCAGATCGCGCGGCGGCTCGCGCACTGGGAGCAGGTGCTCGCGGAACTGCCCGAGCAGATCGGGCTGCCGGCGGACCGGCCGCGGCCGGCGATGCCGAGCAACCGGGGCGATTCCGTCCCGCTGGTGCTGCCCGCGTCACTGCACGCGGCGCTGGCCCGTCTCGGCCGTGACCACCACGTGTCGCTGTTCATGGTGCTGCAGGCGGGAATCGCAGCCGTGCTCGCCCGGTTCGGAGCCGGGACGGACATCCCGATCGGCACTCCGGTGGCCGGCCGCGACGACAACGCGCTCGACGACCTCGTCGGCTTCTTCGTCAACACCGTGGTGCTCAGGACCGACGTCTCGGGCAACCCGTCGTTCAGCCAGTTGCTCGGCCGGGTGCGCGACCTCGACCTGGTGGCCTTCGACCACCAGGACGTGCCGTTCGAGAAGGTCGTCGAACGGGTCAACCCCGCGCGGTCGCTGTCGCGGCACCCGCTCTTCCAGGTGATGCTCACCTTCCACAGCGACCAGCTGGAAGGACTGAGCCTGCCAGGACTCACGTGCGCCGCGGAACCGGTGCACCTGGAGTCTTCGCGGTTCGACCTGGCCTTCGCCGCACACGCCCGGCGGGACGAGAACGGGGCACCGGGACCTGTCGATGGCGTGCTCTCCTACGCCACCGACCTGTTCGACCGGGAGACGGCGCAGGACCTCGCCGACCGGCTGACGAGGCTGCTGGAAGCAGTGAGCGCCGAGCCGGAGCTGCCGTTGAGCGACATCGACGTTCTCACGCCAGAGGAACGTGCGCGGGAAGAAGCGGGCGGGCTGACCACGGCTCCGCTGCCGATGACGTCGCTGCTGCACAACCTCTTCGAACAGCAGGCCCTGGCCCGTCCGGACGCGATCGCGCTGCACCACGCGGGCACGAAGCTCACCTACCGCGAGCTCGACCGCCGGTCCAACCAGCTCGCGCACCGCCTGCGGCGCCTCGGCGTCGGCCCCGAGGTCCTGGTCCCGCTCTACCTGCGACCGGACCCGGACCTGGTGATCGCCGTGCTGGGCGTCCTCAAGGCGGGCGGCGCCTACGTGCCACTGGATCCGGACATCTCCAGGACCAGGGTGGACGTGGTGCTCGCCGACCTCGGCCACGGACTGACCCTCACCGTGCGGGAACTGAGCGATCACCTGCCCGCCGGCACGGAGGTGCTCGTCCTCGACGAGGAGCGAGCCGCACTGTCGGCCGAGCCCGACGGGCCCTTCTCCGCCGGCACCACGCCGGCGAACCCCGCCTACGTGATCTACACGTCCGGCTCGACGGGCAGGCCGAAGGGCGTGGTGATCGAGCACGAGACAGCGGCTCGCTACGTCGCACGGGCCGTCGAAGTCCACCCGGCGCTCGCGGTCAGCACCCGGCACCACACGTCGTTCTCCTTCGACCTCGCGGTCACCGGGCTGCACGGCGCCCTCGCGGCAGGAGGCCGGCTGGAGCTGGGACCACTGGACGCGCCCAGCGCCGACGGGCACGCGCCGGCATTCCTCAAGGCGACCCCGAGCCACCTGCCGCTGCTGACCGGTCCAGCAGGGGCAGGCTCACCCGCACACGAGCTCATGCTCGGAGGCGAGGCGTTGTCCGGCAACGCGCTGCAACGGTGGCGGCGCGATCACCCCGGTGTCCGCGTCGTCAACCACTACGGCCCGACCGAGACGACGGTCGGGTGCCTCGACCACCGGATCGAACCGGACGAGACGGTCCTCGACGGACCGGTGCCGATCGGACGGCCGTTCGCACACGTGCGGGCACTCGTGCTCGACCCGTGGCTGCGGCCTGTGCCACCGCGCGCTCCCGGTGAGCTGTACATCGGCGGCGCCTGCCTCGCTCGCGGGTACCTGGGCAGGCCGGGACTGACCGCGCACCGCTTCGTCGCCGATCCGTTCGGCCCCGCGGGATCGCGGTTGTACCGGACCGGGGATCTCGTGCGCCGCAGGGGAGACGGAGCGCTGGAGTTCCTCGGCCGCACCGATGACCAGGTCAAGCTGCGCGGGTTCCGCATCGAGCTGCACGAGATCGAGGCGGTCCTGCGCGAGCACGAGAACGTCCGCGAGGCCGTGGTCGTGATGCGGGAGGACCAGCCCGGTGACAGGTGGGTGGCCGCGTACGTCGTCCCGGAGACCGAACCGGGTCCCGACCCGTTCGACCTCCGGCACCACGTCGGCGAGCGCTTGCCGAACTACATGGTGCCCTCGGCGATCATGCCGATCCCGGAGCTGCCGCTCACCGGCAACGGCAAGCTGGACCACCGCGCGTTGCCTGTCCGGCGCCACCACGCGCCGGATGAGTTCGTGGCGCCGGCCACCGAGCTCGAACTGCTCGTCGCCGCCGCGTGGCGGACCGTGTTGCAGGTCGAGGAAGTCGGCACGACGACCAGCTTCTTCGACCTCGGCGGCCACTCCCTGCTCGCCGTGCGGATCGCGCACGAGCTGAGTGAGGCGCTGAACGTGAGGGTGCCGCTGAGCCTGCTGTTGCTCGACCAGACGGTCGCGGGACAGGCCAGGGCGTTGGAGGAGTTGAGGGCCGGGCGGCCTTCGGCCTCGGAACACGCGGCGGTGCTCGACCTCGGTGGCACCGGAGACCCGGTGGTCGCCCTCATCCACCCCATCGGCGGGACGGCGTTCACCTACCGGGCACTCGCCGAGGAGATCGGCTCCTCTCACCGGGTCGTGGCGATCCAGCGCGACCTTTCCGCCGAGTGTCCCGACGACCTGGACGAAGTCGGGGACCAGTACGCGGGGTTGCTCATCGACGCGCTGGGCACGTCGCCGATCGTCCTGGTCGGCTGGTGCATGGGTGGCGTGCTCGCTCACGCGGTGAGTCGCGCACTGCACCGGCGGGGACGAACGCCGGCCGGTCTCGTTCTCCTCGACTCCTTCGCGGGCGACCGGAACCGGGACGCCGACGACGAGCGGCAGGCCGTGCTCGCTCGCCTGGAGGCCGCGGACACGGAGTCGCTGACCAGCCTGCTCGGTGACGCTCGGACCGAGAGGATGCTCCGCTCGTTCGGCCTCACCGGCGCCGTAGTGGGGGAGCTGGATCTCGGCACTTTGCGTTCGTGCGTCCGCATGTGGCGGGCACTGCACCACGGTCTGACGGTCTATCGGGCCCACAGGACCGAGTGTGCCGTTCACCTCGTCGTGTCCACCGAACACCCGGCCGGCATGGTGCCCCGGTCGGTCGAGGCCTGGCGCAGGGCGAGTGGCGCGTACGAATTCAGCGCGTCGCAGTTGCCGGGCAACGACCTCGACCTGCTCAAGTGGCCGCTCGTCGCGGATGTCGCCCGCACGGTGGCCGAGCTGGCCGGACGGTGGTCGATGGGCGATGAATGACCGGTATCTCGAGGAAGGGCCGCGCACCGCGTATCCACGCGACTCCACGTTGCCCGCTCAGATGCTGGCGCAGGCCGCGCTGACGCCCGACGCGCCCGCCGTCCGCTACGACGGTCGTACGCTCACCTACAGCGAGCTGGTGGGGTACGCCGGTCGCGTCAGCGAGGCACTGCGGGCCGCGGGTGTCCGCAGGGGCAGCGTGGTGGCGGTGCTCGACCGGCCGTCGGTGCGGATGATCGTGGTGTTCCTCGCGATCCTGCAGGCAGGCGGCGCCTACCTGCCGTTGGACGAGAGCAATCCGCACGAGCGGAACCTGTTCATGGTCCGGGACTCCGGTGCCGGCCTCGTCCTGGCCGACGACGTGCGGGCAGAGGGTCATCCCGAGGCGTTCCCGCTGTCCGCAGTGGACTCGATGCTCAGCGTGCCGCTGCACGGGGACGAACCTCGCGGTCTCGTGCCCGCCGCGACCGCCATGGACGCGGCGTACGTGATGTACACGTCCGGTTCGACGGGGACGCCGAAGGGCATCGCCATCCCGCACCGCGCGATCACCCGTCTGGTCGTCGGGACGGACTACGTCGACCTGGGCCGCGACGACGTCGTCGCCCAGGCGTCGAACGCGTCGTTCGACGCGGCCACGTTCGAGATCTGGGGCGCCCTGCTCAACGGTGGCCTGCTGATCGGCCTGCCCAAGGAACAGCTGCTCATCTCTCGTGAGCTCAAGGGGTTCATCGACGAGCACCGCGTCACGACGTTGTTCCTCACCGCCGCGGTGTTCCACCTGCACGCCACCGAGTCACCGGCTTCGCTGGAAGGACTGCGCAACCTGCTCGTCGGCGGCGACGTGATGGACGCGAGCGTTTCCCGTGCACTGCTGGAGGCGGGAGCACCACATCGTCTGCTCAACGCGTACGGGCCTACCGAGGCAACGACGTTCAGCACCGCTCACGTCGTCGACCGGACATCTGCCGCTGCGGCCGCGCTCCCGATCGGGAGGCCGATCGCGAACACCCTCGTCCGGATACTCGACGGCCCCAGGCGAGTGGCACCGGGAGAGGTGGGAGAGCTGCACATCGGCGGTGACGGCCTCGCTCTCGGGTACGTCAACCGCCCGTCGCTGACCGCGGAACGGTTCGTCGCGGATCCCTGGTGCGACGGCGGGAGGTTGTACCGAACGGGTGATCTCGCCCGCTGGACCTCCGACGGGCACGTCGAGTTCGTCGGCAGGGCGGACAGCCAGACGAAGCTCCGCGGATTTCGAATCGAACCCGGTGAGATCGAAACGGTGCTGCGCGGCCACGAGCTGGTCCGCGACGCCGCGGTGGTCGTCGAGGGAGAGGGCGAGGCGCGGAGGCTGGTCGCCTACGTCGCGGTCCGCCACCCGATCGGAACGGCCGAGCTCAGACGCCACCTCGTTCGCGTCCTGCCCGACCACATGGTGCCTGCTACCTTGATCGAACTGCCCTCACTGCCGTTGAACGCCAACGGTAAGGTAGATCGTGCCCGGATCTCCGAAATCTTCTGAGCCCGTGACACGTGAGCCTCTGGACAGGTCGGTGCTGGCCGTCTTCTCCGGCCTGATGCTGGCGATGCTGGCCGCGGCGCTGGACCAGACCGTCGTGGCCACCGCGCTCCCGTCGATCGTCACCGACATCGGGGGCCTCACGCAGCTCTCGTGGGTGGTGACCGCCTTCGTCCTGGCCATCTGCGTCAGCACCCCGATCATCGGCAAACTCGCGGACATCTTCCCGCGCAAGACGTTGATGCAGATCGCCCTGCTCACCTTCCTGGCGGGATCGGTCCTGTGCGGCGTGGCCCAGACGATGCCCCAGTTGATCGCGTGCCGAGCACTGCAGGGCGTGGGGGCGGCGGGGATCATGGTCCTCTCGCAGACGATCATCGGCGACCTGGTCTCGCCCGCCGAACGCGGCCGGTACCAGGGTTTCATGCAGGCCGCGTTCGCCCTGGCCACCGTCTCCGGCCCGCTCATCGGCGGCGTGGTGGCCGAAACCATCGGCTGGCGCTGGATCTTCTACCTCAACCTGCCCGTCGTCGCGGCCGCGATGATCGTGATCGCGCTCCAGCTCGAACCCGGCGAGCGCGGCAACCGCAATCCGGTCATCGACTGGTGGGGCATCGTCCTGCTGTCCGGCGCGGTGAGCCTGCTGGTCCTCATCGCGGGCTGGGGCGGAACCGCCTACCGGTGGACCTCCGCCCCGATCCTCCTCATGTCACTGGTCGCCGCGGTACTGCTGGCCGCGTTCGTCCAGGTCCAGCGCAAGACCGCCGAACCGCTGTTGCCACTGCGGCTGTTCGCCAACCCGGTCATCAGGGTGATCGCCCTCCTCGCCTTCATCCAGGGGTTCGTCACCCTGGGCATCTCGACGTTCATGCCGCTCTACCTGCAACTGGTCCACGGTGCCTCCCCGCTCGCCGCGGGACTGCGGATGGCGCCGATGATGTTCGTCATGGCCGTGACCGCCTTCGTCTGCGGCAGGGCGATCGCCAGACTGGGCCGGTACCGCGTCTT
>JASLAV010001119.1 GCA_030146905.1 Lentzea sp.
ACGTCCTTGGCGACCTCGAACAGGCCGGCGGGCGCCGCCGTGTCGGTCGGGCTGCCCTCCTTGCCACACGCGGTCAGGGCCAGTGCGCCCGTCAGCAGCACCGCCGCAAGGGTGCGAACCCTCATCGTCCTTCTCCTGCCATTCGTTCGAAAAGTGGGCTGACTACTAGTGAGTCAGGATCTTGCCAAGGAAGTCCTTCGCGCGGTTGGACTTCGGGGCCGAGAAGAACTCCTCCGGAGTGGAGTCCTCGACGACCTCGCCGTCGGACATGAAGATCACCCTGTCCGCGGCCTTGCGGGCGAAGCCCATCTCGTGCGTGACGACCAGCATCGTCATGCCGTCCTTGGCGAGGCCCGTCATGACGTCCAGCACCTCCTGGACCATCTCGGGGTCCAGCGCGGAGGTGGGCTCGTCGAACAGCATCACCTTGGGCTTCATCGCGAGCGCGCGGGCGATCGCCGCGCGCTGCTGCTGCCCACCTGAGAGCTGAGCCGGGAACTTGTCGGCCTGGTTGGCGATCCCGACGCGCTCCAGCAGTTCCATCGCGGTCTTGCGGGCCTCGGCGGCCGGGGTCTTGCGCACCTTCGTCGGAGCGAGCATCACGTTCTCGACGATGGTCTTGTGCGCGAAGAGGTTGAACGACTGGAACACCATGCCGACATCGGCGCGCAGGCGTGCCAGTTCCTTTCCCTCCGCCGGAAGGGGCTGCCCGTCGACCTCGATGATCCCGGAATCGATCGGCTCGAGGCGGTTGATGGTCCGGCACAGGGTCGACTTACCGGAACCCGACGGCCCCAGCACGACCACGACCTGCCCCTTCGGCACCTCCAGCTGCACGTTCTTGAGCACGTGCAGCGGGCCGAAGAACTTGTCCACACCCGCCACGTGAATCATCGGCGGGGCAGAGGCGGCAGTCATCCAGTCCTCCATTAGGGGGTCGTCGGCGTTGGCGGAAACCTAGGTGTCCGGCACCACACCAGTCCAGGACATTGAGCAAGACTTAGGGTCTCAACTCTGTCACAGGCGGAGATCGGTTGCCCGGGAGGTAGCGAAAGTGCGCGTGCTGCTCGTCGAGGACGACGACAGGGTCGCTGAGGCCCTGGTCCCCGCCCTGACCAGACGGGGTTTCCACGTCGACCGGCAGGCCACCGGGCGCGGCACGCTCGACCGCCTCGCCGGCGTCGACGTGGTGCTGCTCGACCTCGGCCTGCCCGACATGGACGGGGTGACGCTGTGCCGGGCGATCAGGGCCGCCTCGGACGTCGCGATCATCGTGGTGTCCGCGCGGGGTGAGATCGACGACCGCATCCTCGGCCTGCACGCCGGGGCCGACGACTACCTGGTCAAGCCCTACGACGTGGGTGAGCTCGTCGCCCGCGTGCACGCCGTGCGCCGCCGGCGTGGTGCCGATCCGGTCGGTGTCGGGTCGGCGTCGACGGAGGTGTTCGAGACCGGTGACGTGCGGGTCGACCTGGGGCGCCACGAGGTCACCGTGGCGGGTGAGTCGGTCGCCCTGTCCCGCAAGGAGTTCCAGGTTCTCGCGCTCGTCATGGCCGCGGGTGGCGCGGTGTGCACGCGCGAGCGGATCCTCGCCGAGGTGTGGGGGAGGACCTGGTCCGGTGCCAACCGCACGCTGGACGTCCACGTGGCCACGCTGCGCACGAAGCTCGGCCGTCCCTCCCTGCTGGAGACGGTGCGTGGTGTCGGATACCGGCTGGGTCAGGTGTGATCTCAATTGGGTGATCTTCTGCCGGCGTGCTTCCACCGGGTGGGGTGACGGCTCGTGAGATCTCGGTTGCTGGGCGTGGTCCTGGCCCTCGTCGTGCTCGTCCTGGTGGGACTGGGAGTGCCGCTCGGCCGCGGTGTGGCGGCCGCGGAGCAGCAGGAGATGTTCCTCGACCGGCTCACCGACACCAGCCGGTTCGCGTCGCTGGCGCAGCGGCCGCTGATCGACGACCAGCCGAACGTGCTGCGCCCGGAGCTGCAGCGCTACGACGAGCTCTACGACATCGGCGTGGCCGTGGTGGCCCGCGACGCGCCGACCGTGCCTCTGGTGGCGTCGCGCAACGACCTCGCGCTCGGTGACAGCGCCGTGCAGGACCTCATCAGCAAGGCGCTGGCCGGTCGCCTGCCGGTCGTGCCGCCGCTGTTCATGCCCTGGAACGACACGCGGCTGGTGCTCGCCGAACCCGTCCTGGTCGACGGCGAGGTGCGCGGCGCGGTGATCACGTTCTCGCCGACGTCCAAGACCCGCTTCGAGGTGCTGGCGTGGTGGGGGCTGCTGCTCGCGGCGAGCCTGCTGGTGCTGGCGCTCGCGGTGCTGCTGGCGCTGCCGGTGGTGCGCTGGACGCTGCGGCCGGTGCAGGCGCTCGACGACGCGACCGGCAAGCTGCTGGCCGCCGTCGTGGCGGGACGCCCGGTGCCGCCGGTGGGCGCGGAGAGCGGGCCGCCGGAACTGCGGCAGCTCAGCCGGTCGTTCGACCAGATGGCCGCGAACGTGAGCGATGTCCTTGCCGCGCAACGGGCGTTCGTCGCGGACGCGTCACATCAACTTCGCAACCCGTTGACGGCGTTGAAACTCAGGCTGTCCAACCTGGAGGGTCACGTCGACGCCGAGGCCGAGGTGCACCAGGTCGAGGCGCTGAGCGAGACCGACCGGCTCAACCGGATCCTCGACGAGCTGCTCGCCATGGCGCGCACGGAGTCCAGCTCCGTCGACCCCGTGCCGGTGGACGTCGACAAGTCCGTGGCGGCACGGCTGTCCGCGTGGCAGGCGGCCGCGGCCTCGAAGGAGGTCCACCTCGTGCTGGACGGCGAGCCCGTCGGCATGGCGCTCGCGCCACCGCGCGGCGTCGAGACGGTGCTCGACGCGCTGCTCGACAACGCGCTGAAGTTCACGCCGGAGGGCACGCTGATCGTCGTCGACGTGCGCAAGGCCGACGGCGTCGTGACGCTGTCCGTCGCCGACCACGGTCCAGGGCTGCAGCCCGACGAGCTCGAACGCGCGACCGACAGGTTCTGGCGCAGCCCCGCCCACCAGAACGTGCCGGGGTCGGGGCTGGGGCTGTCGATCGTGCGGCTCGTCGTCGAACGCGTGGACGGCGCGGTCCGGCTCGAGTCGCCGGAGGACGGCGGCCTGAAGGTCGTGATCGAGCTGCCGGCCGTCTAGGCCCTGTCCTGCGGGTCGCGTCCGCGGTAGTTCGCGGCCGAGGGCCCCGGAGACGGCACCGCCGCACCACCCGAATACGCCCGGTATGAGGCCGTCGCGGCGGCACCGCCTCCGGTCGCTCGACCGTGACTCTCATCGAACGGACCCGCAGGACAGGGCCTAGACCTTGGCGTCGCGGTAGTAGCGCATCGCGCCGTTGTGCAGCGGTACCGGCGACGTCTCGATCGCCGACCGCTGCTCGATGGTGCGGGCCGCCGAGTGCGCCTTCACGAGCTCCGGCTGGCCGTCGAAGAGCTGCCGCACGAGCGCCTCGGCCACGTCGTCGGGCATCTTCTCGTTGACGAGCAGGAAGTTGCGCACCACGAGGGTGATGACCGGCCCGGACTGCAGGTTGTAGGTGGAGCCGGGCAGCGTCGCCGACCCGTACACGGGGTACTGCTGGCGGAACGTCACCAGGTCGTCCCTCAGGTCGAGCATCCGCACGCCGAGCTCCTTCGTGAGCTGCGTGATGCGCGCCGTCGGCAGGCCGCCCGACCAGAAGAACGCGTCGACCTTGCCCTCCCGCATGGCCTGGGCGGAGTCGTCCAGGTTGAGGTTGACCTCCTGCGGCGTGACGTTCGCCGACCGCAGCAGCCGGCGCGCGATGATCTCGACGCCCGACTCCCTGCCGCCGATCGACACGCGCAGGCCGGACAGCTGGCTGAGCTTCGTGACCGGCAGGTCGGCCCGCACGATGACCTGCAGGTAGTCGTCGTGCATCCTGGCCAGCGCGCGCAGCCGGTCGGCACCCTGCACCCCGTCGACGGCGTCGGCCTGCGAGAAGCCGACCTGCGCCTGGTCGTTGACCAGCCTCACGACGTTGTCCTTGGATCCCGCGGTCGCGACGACCTGGGGCCGCGGGATGCCCAGCCGCCCGCTCCAGATGCCGGCGAGACCGTTGCCGAGGGAGTAGTAGACGCCGCCCTCGCTGCCGGTCGCCATCGTGATCTTGACGTCCTCGAGCGTGCTGCCACAGCCCGTCAGGACCGTCGCGGCGGTCAGCAGGCCCACTGCCAGATGCACTCGTCCCAGCACCTGCGCATCGTGCCACGGGGGCGTTCTACGCTTGCACCCGACGAAAGGTTGGTTGCAGTGACCCGCAGTTACCAGATTCGCACGTTCGGTTGTCAGATGAACGTGCACGACTCCGAACGGCTCGCCGGTCTGCTGGAGGACGCTGGCTACGCGCGGGCCGCCGAGGACGAGCAGGCCGACGTCGTCGTCTTCAACACCTGCGCCGTCCGCGAGAACGCCGACAACAAGCTCTACGGCACGCTCGGCCACCTCGCGCCGCGCAAGACGGCGAACCCCGACATGCAGATCGCGGTCGGCGGCTGCCTCGCGCAGAAGGACCGCAGCGAGATCGTCCGGCGCGCCCCGTGGGTGGACGTCGTGTTCGGCACGCACAACATCGGTTCGCTGCCGGTGCTGCTCGAACGCGCCCGCCACAACTCCGAGGCGCAGGTCGAGATCCTCGACGCGCTGGAGACGTTCCCGTCGTCGCTGCCCGCCGCCCGCGACTCCGCCTACTCGGGCTGGGTGTCGATCTCGGTGGGCTGCAACAACACCTGCACGTTCTGCATCGTGCCGTCACTGCGCGGCAAGGAGAAGGACCGCCGCCCCGGTGACGTGCTGGCCGAGGTCCAGACGCTCGTGGACGAGGGCGTGCTGGAGGTGACGCTGCTGGGCCAGAACGTCAACTCCTACGGCGTCGAGTTCGGCGACAGGCTCGCGTTCGGCAAGCTGCTGCGCGCCTGCGGTGACATCGACGGCCTGGAACGCGTGCGCTTCACCTCGCCGCACCCCAAGGACTTCACCGACGACGTCATCGCCGCGATGGCCGAGACGCCGAACGTGTGCCACAGCCTGCACATGCCGCTGCAGTCCGGTTCCGACCGGCTGCTCAAGGCGATGCGCCGCTCGTACCGCACCGAGAAGTACCTGGGCATCATCGACAAGGTCCGCGCCGCCATGCCGGACGCCGCGATCACCACCGACATCATCGTCGGCTTCCCCGGCGAGACCGAGGAGGACTTCCAGGGCACGCTCGACGTGGTGCGCCAGGCCAGGTTCTCGTCGGCGTTCACGTTCCAGTACTCCAAGCGCCCCGGCACGCCCGCGGCCGAGCTGCCGGACCAGCTGCCGAAGGCCGTGGTGCAGGAGCGGTTCGAGCGGCTCGTGGCGCTGCAGAACGAGATGACCCACTCGTTGAACGTCGAGCAGGTGGGCAGGACCGTCGAGGTCCTCGTCGCCACCGGCGAGGGCAAGCGCGACGCCGAGACGCACCGCATGAGCGGCCGTGCGCGCGACGGGCGTCTCGTGCACTTCACGCCCGGTACCACCGCCCCGCGTCCCGGTGACGTCGTCGAGACCGTCGTGACCTACGGCGCCCCGCACTACCTCGTCGCGGACGGCGAGCCGCTGTCGTGGCGGCGCACCAAGGCCGGTGACCGCTCCGAGGCGGGCATCAAGCCCAAGACCGCCGGTGTCGGCCTCGGCCTGCCGTCGTTCGGTGCCCCTGCTCCGCTGCCCGCCGTCTCGGGGTGTGCTGCCTCGTGAACGATCCCAAGAAGGACGCCGACGAGTTCCTCCGCAAGGAGATCGACGACGTGGAGCACCAGGCCGCCAGGCGCATCGACCCCGGCACCGGGGCGTTGACGATCTCGATCGCGGTGCTGGCGTTGCTGGTGTCGCTGGTGCTGCCGTGGATCGGGGACCAGACCGGTCTGAGCGTGGTGCTCGGTGAGACCACGAACTTCCTGCCGCGGGTGTTCTCGTTCCTGGCGCTCGGCGTCGGTGTGCTCGGATCCGGCATCACGCTCGCGGTCCGGCGCTGGGGTCTCGCGTGGGTGTGCGCGCTGGGCCTGTTCGCGGGCTCGGTGACGGGCGTGCTGTCGATCTGGACGCAGCAGACGACCACGAGCAACAAGACGATCGGCCCCGGCCCCGGCATCGGCCTGATCATCGCGGTGGTCGCGGTGGTCGTGCTGCTGGCGAAGTGGGTGAAGCTCGCGGCTTCGCGCCCGCCCCAGCTGTGACGTCCCGCGCCGACGACCAGAAGCGGCGCACGATCCGCTGAAATC
>JASLAV010001198.1 GCA_030146905.1 Lentzea sp.
GTGCGAACTCGGGCAGGGTGAGGGCCGAGTGAGCTGGTCGTCCCTGTTTGAGCGGCATGGCGGTGAGGTGACGCAGCCTGTCGTTGCGCTGCTCCAGGTCCTCGGCGGTGACCGGGAACAGCGTGGCGCCGCCCTTGCCGACCAGGTCCTGGTTCAGCGTCACGAACTCGCGGGTGGCGTGTTCGTAGGCGGCGAAGCCTTGGGCGTGGTCGTGGCCGGCGAGGGAGCCGGCGAGCATGTAGGCGCCGACGAGCGCGAGGCTGGTGCCTTGTCCGGTGAGGAACGAGGGCGCGTAGGCGGCGTCGCCTGCCAATGCGACCCTGCCGTTCGACCAGCGGGGCATGCGGATCTGGCTGACCGCGTCGAAGTACAGGTCGTCGGCGCTCCGCATGGCGGTGATCATTCCCGGAACCTCCCAGCCGGCGTCGGCGAACACCTCCGTGAGCAGGTTCCGCTGGGCAGTCAGGTCACCGAAAGCGTGGAACGGCGGATCCGGCAAGGCGCAGTTCAAGAACGCGTGCACCTCGTCGTCGTCTCCGACGGCGTAGAGCGCCGCCGCCCTGCCGGGGGAGTTCCACATGACGGTCTCGTGGGAGAGCCCGAAGGTGTTGGGCATGGTGAACACGGCGAAGCAGTAGCCGAGGTAGTGGTGGAACTGCTCTTCAGGACCGAACAGCAGCTCGCGGGTGCGCGAGTGCGTGCCGTCCGCCCCGATCACCATGTCGAACGAACGGCTGCCGCCGGAGCGGAAGGTGACGTCGACCCCGTGGTCGTGCTGGTCGAGGGCGTCGATCGAGTCGTTGAACAGGAACTCCACGTCATCCCGCACTGTCGCGTACAGGGCCTCGGTCAGATCTCCGCGCCGCACCTCCAGGTCCCGTCCCGCCACGCCGCCGGTGATGGCGTGGGGGTGCAGCGAGGCCACCTCGCTGCCGTCGCCCTGGAGGAAGGTGAGCCGGCGCAGGTCGATGTGCGCGTCCTGCAGCCGGGGGAGGATCCCCATCCGCTCGATGACGTCGAGTGCGGTGCCGCGGATGTCGATGGGGTAGCCGCCACTGCGCGGCGCGCTCGCCTTCTCGACGACCGTCACCGCGTAGCCGTAGCGGTGGAGCCAGAACGCGAGAACCGGGCCCGCGACGCTCGCTCCGGAGATCAGGACCTCGCGCTTCCCCGTGGCGAAGGCGCCTGCTTGATCAGTGCGGGTCATTCCTTGACTCCTTTCTGCATGGTGCGGGTGACGAGCAGCGCCAGCGCGGTGACGACGCCTGCGATGACGAGGCAGGTGACGAAGGCCGATTCCGCGGAGACGTCCGACCCGGCGGGGGTTCCGGCGGTCAGGATGGCGCCGCAGATCTGCACACCGACGGCGAAGCCGAGCACCCGCGTCACCAGGACCAGGCTGGTGGCGATGCCGGTGTCACCCTCGTCGACGGAGGTTGCGGTACTGCTCAGCATCGCGGTGACGCACAGGCCGTTGCCGAACCCGATCAGCACCTTGGCGATGACGAGGTGCCAGACCTCGCTGTGCACGGTGGCCAAGCCCAGCAGGGAGATGGCCAGCAGGACGACACCGGTGGTGACCACGGCACGTGAGCCGAAACGCCGCGCTCCGATCCCCCCGATCGGCCCGGCCGCGGCCGCGGCGATGACGCCGGGCAGCAGGTAGAACCCGGTCAGCGTGGCACTGGCTCCGAACCCGTACCCGTCGGCGGAGATTCCGAGCAGCTGCGGGACGAGGTAGGTCCCGCCCGCGGTGCCCACGCAGATCACGAACGTCAGCAAGCACGACTTCCACACCGCGGGCCGGGTGAGCATGGCCAGGTCGACCATCGGCGCGACCGCGCGCCGTTCGACGAACACCCATCCCGTCGTGAAGGCGATCAGCAGCACGACGAGGCCGGCGAACACGAGTGGCTGGGAAGCGATGTCGGCCGCGAGCGCGAGCACGAGCATGAGCGTGACCAGTGTCGCGCTCAGCAGCGCGAGCCCGGGCCAGTCGATTCCCGCATCGTCGGAGCGACCAGGTGGGTCGTGCGGCATCAGCCGGTTCGTCAGGATCGTCGCCACGATGACGACGATCGTGGGCAGCGCGAACATCCAGTGCCGGGACAGCTGCTCGGCCACTGGTCCGGCGGCCACCAGACCCACCATCCCGCCGCCGACGAACATTCCGCTGACGGTCCCGATGGCTACCTTCGCATCGCCTGCGGGGAGGTGCTTGCGCACGAGGATGAACGACAACGGCAGGGCGCCCACCATCGCGCCCTGCAGCACCTGGCCCAACAGCAGGACGGGCAGGTTGGGTGCCAGGGAGGACACCAGGCCACCGACGCAGACCACGGACATCAGCCTGATCAGAACCGGTTTTCCGCCGTAGCGGTCGCCGAGCTTGCCGGCGATCGGGGTGATGAGCGCGCCGGTGATCAGCAGCACGATGCTCAGCAGCGCCCCTTCGGCGGCGCTCATGTCGAGTTCGCGTTGCAGCAGCGGGAGTGTCGGCGTCACCACCGACTCCAGGGCGCCGGTGGCGAGCGCCAGCACGCCGAGCGCTCCGAGAGCGGCCTTGCCCATGGCCACCGGGGGTGACGTAGCTGCGGTCATGACGGCCCCTTCTTGTCGTTGTCAGAGATGAGAAATGTCTGCCGCGTGCGTGGTGCTGCCATCGGCGGAGCGGACGGACGCGTGGCCCAGACCGCTCACGGCCAGCACGACCAACGCCGCTGCCGCCACTGCGAGGCCGGCGTGCACCTGGCACAGCGCCGCGCCGGCGACCGCTCCGATGACGAGGAGCGCGACGACCGCGACGCGCCGCTTCGCTCCCTGGCGGCGGGCCGCTCCCAGGCGGGAGTCCGCCGCGAGTCCGGTCAGCGTGGAGGTGACGACGACGGTGGTGACGTCCTTCACCGCCAGGTGGCGGGCCGTCGCCGCCTGCACTCCCATGGCCAGTGCGAGCGCCGCCGCCATCGCCGCACGGGTGCCGGCGGTGCCCACCCCGATGACGGCCGTGCCGAGCGCCGCGACTGCCAGCACCAGGCCGACGCCGCCCAACAGCCCGGTGTGCGGGCGGTTCCAGCCAGGCGCGGCGGTCCTCAGCACCCGGCCGGCCGCGGCCGCACCGGCGAGGAAGGACAGCAGCGCCACGGCAGGGCCGAGCACCGGCAGCCCCGTCCCTCCCACGGCCGCCATCCCGAGGATGACCACGTTGCCCGTCATGTTGCCCGCGAACACCTGGTCCAGGCGCAGGTAGCCGACGGCGTCGACGACACCTGTCGCGAAGGTGAGCGCGAGCATCAGGTGCACCGGCGTCGCACGCGGGCGCACGCGCTGCCCGCGGGTGCGGGCCGTGGAGCCCGTCATCGCCCCACCGCGTAACCCTGGGCACCGCGCGGGTTCGCCGCCGCCTGGAGACCGCCGGTGTCCGGATCACGCGTGACGACCGACAACCGGCCCTGGCTCCAGGGTCCGGAGACGGTCACGTCGTGGCCGCGTTCGACCAGGTCGGCGACAACCGCGTCGCCCGCTCGCTGCTCGATCACCAGTCCGCCCGGCGTCCAGGTCCGCGGCCAGAACGAGCTCACCACCGCAGTGGTGTGGAACGCGGGCGCGTCGATCGCCTCCTGGGGGTCGAGGCCGAACGCGAGTGTGCGCAGCAGGTACAGCAGCTGCCACTGGTCCTGCTGGTCACCACCAGGGGTACCCAGCGCCGCTACCGGGCTGCCGTCGCGCAGCAGCAGGGTCGGGCTCAGCGTCGTGCGCGGCCGGCGCCCCGGTGCCAGGCGTGACGGGGCGGCGGGGTCGAGCCAGGTCATCTGCAGCCGTGTGCCCAGCGCGAAACCGAGATCCGGCACAGCGGGGGACGACTGGAGCCACCCTCCGGACGGTGTGGCGGAGATGATGTTGCCCCAGCGGTCGACGACGTCGATGTGGCAGGTGTCTCCCCTGGTTTCCCCGGTCTGCTGCACGGTGGGTTCCCCGACCCCGTCGGCCAGTCCGGCGTGTCGTCCGGTGACCAGGGGAGGTGTGTACGGCGCGATGCCGATGTCACCGGGCCGGAACTCGGTCGACGCGAACTCACCGATGAGGCCCGCGCGTTCCTCGTTGTACCGGGGAGACAGCAGACGGCACACCACGGACTGCGCGTCCTCCGGGCCCAGGTGTCCGTAGTACGCCTCCCGATCGGCCATGGCGAGCTTCACGGCCTCGGTGATCGTGTGGATGCCCAGGGCGGTCGACGGGTCGATCTGCTCGTCGTCGAAGTGGCCGAGCACGGTGAGGGCCTGCAGCAGCACGGGGCCTTGGGACCACAGCCCGGCCTTCGCCACCGTGGTTCCCCGGAACTCCGCGGTGACCGCGGGCTCGAGGGACGGGGTGAAGTCGGCGAAGTCGGCCGCGGTGATCACCCCGGCGTGGTCGCCGCCGGAGGAGTGCCGGTGCGGCACCGCCGCGAACTCCGCCACTGCCGTCGCCACGAACCCGGTTCGCCAGGTCTCGCGCGCGGAGTGGATCCGCGCCGTTCTCGTTGTGCCGGTACCCGCGGCGCTCAGCCTGCGCAACGTCCGGGCGTAGGTCGTGTTCACCAGCGTGGTGTACGGCTGCGGAATGCTTCCTCCCGGCATCCACAACGCGTACGACGTCGGCCAGTGCGTGCGAAAAAGATCATCCACAGTGGACAGGACACGTGCGAGCTGGGGTACGACCGGGACGCCGTGCTCGGCGTAGCCGATCGCGTAGGTGAGGACGTCGGTGAGCTCCCAGGTGCCGAACTCGGCGAGCAGCCACAGCCAGGAGTCGACGGCACCGGGGACGGCGGCGGCCAATGCGCCCGCGCCGGGGACGTGGTCCAGACCTTCGGCCAGGAAGTGTTCGATCGTGGCCCCTCGCGGGGCGTGGCCCTGCCCCGCCAGCACGAGCGGAGACGCGTCCGCCGCGGTGGCGAGCACGGCGACGAGATCACCGCCCGGTCCGTTGAGGTGGGGTTCGGCCACGTGCAGCACGAAGGCGCCCGCTGTGGCCGCGTCGAAGGCGTTGCCACCCCGCTCCAGGACGGACTGGGCCGTCGCGGACGCCAGCCAGTGCGTCGACGCGCACATGCCGAAGGATCCGCGGAGAGTGGGACGCGTGGTGTGCGGCACCGCATCGGTCGGTGCCGGTGGTGGACCGGCCATGTACGTCGGACTCCGTTCAAGAGCGGTGCGTGGTGACTTGGCGTGCGTGGTGCGCGGCGTGGTGTGCGGCCAGGACGTCGCCGCCGAAGTCGGTCTCCGGGTCCCGCCACACGGCGTGCGCGTGGTTGGCGCCGCGATGGACGTTGGTCCACTCGATGAGCAACCGCGGGCCCTGCAGGCGGTAGTAGTGCGGTTCACCCGCGGTGGTCGAGCCTGCCCAGGCGAGGTGCACGGCGTCCAGCGCCGCCGGGTCGTCGTAGCGGGTCAGCGGTGACAGCCCCTCCGGGACGCGGTCGAGGTAGGTGCTCAGCAGGGCTCGCAGCAGTTGCCGCTGCCCGGCGTCGAGCTCACCGGCCGGCACCCCGCTGGGCGCCGGGGTGAGGGCCAGCGCCCGCTGATCCGCGCCGTCGAGGCCGGTGACGGGCTGCTCGGCACGGTCAGGGACGTGCGATCCGGGCCGCCAGAGCTCGCCGCGCCTCACCACGCGGTCCTCGATCGTGGTGCTGTTGCCCGCCACGACGTCGTTCGGGGCGCGGGGTAGCAGCACCACGCGGGCGGCCAGCTCGGGGTGCAGGGAGCGGACCAGCTCGCGGGCCAGGTCCTCGGATGTTCCCAGAGGGCGCAGCGCCGCGCCGCCCAACAGCGGTGACGCGGCCGGGTCGGCACCCAGGAAGCACGGCGTGGAGGCGACGACCCGCCCGTCCACCACGAGGTGGTTGATCGAGACGTGGTGGCCGCCGAACCGCCATGCCCACGGACGCCGTCCACCGGGGTCACCGAAGACCCGCAGGTAGTACATGCCGGGGTCGCGGGTGCGTTCCCTTCCCCAGTTCACCGAGAAGCCCTCGGCGCGGTCGAGCACGTTCTCCAGGCCGAGCAGGGTGGCGACGGTGGTGTAGCCCGCTTCGGACAGTCCACTCGCGACCAGCCGCATCACCAGCCGGTGCTGGGCGGGACGCTGCTCGTGGAAGGTCAGGCCGCCGTGATCTGTGGGCGTGTAGAACCAGCGGGTGCGGTCCGGCTCGGCTTCACCGCCGAGGCCCGGTGCCGGTCCGACCGCCATCTCGCGCTGGCCGGGATCGAGGGAGTCGAGCCACGTCCTGGCCGCCTCCGCCATCCGCGTGGCGACTTCAAGGTCCGCGTCAACCACCGCTGCTCTCCTTACTGACGCGAAATGTGACTATCGTATGACTTGAGACGACTCTATCAGATTGCGGTCGGCATGGAAGGGTGGGCGGAAGTCGCCGTGAAGTGGAGTTGCCGTGGCTTGCGGGCCGGCTGAAGCAGGGCCGGGCGGATGAGGAGCCGGTGCGCGTCCGGTTGACGAACGGTCTACCGCTCAGAGCTCGCCAGAGGCTCGACGAGCGGGAATGGCGGCGGCCCAAGCGTTTCTGCAGGAGCCGTGCGTTTTTGCGGTGATGTGCGGCGGGACCTGAGAAGTCAGCGTCGCAGGCTCGGCTCGGCGACCGTTGTCACGCGAGCGCCGCCCTGGTCAACCGACCCGTGCCCACCCGCGCAGCGCGCCGCAGTACGCCTCGGTCAGCCGGTTGATGACCTTCCGGCGGGACAGGCGCCCCTCCTGCAGCAGGTCTTGGACCTCGCGCGGATCGAAGATCATGTTGTTGAGGAACAGGGCGTCCTCGAGCATCTCGTGCGGGAGGCCGATGTCGTCCAGCAATCCCCGCACGGGCTCGCTCCAGGCGTCCCGCATCGTGGCGATGATCTCGTTCCCGTCGTGCAGCCGCTCCAGGTAGCCCCGCCGGGACCGCAGCTGGACCAGGGCAGGGCCGTGCTGGTCGAGGAGGTCGACCCACTTGTCCACGACGGCGTCGAAGAGCGGCCGTCCCTGCGCGGTCGACGTCGCGGTGAAGTCGCTGAGCTCCTCGACGACGCTGAGCACGTAGGCCGCGAGGACCTCCTCCATCGAGGAGAAGTAGCGGTAGGCGGTGGCCGGGCCGATCTCCGCGCGGGCTGCGATCGCCTGCATGGTGAGCTCGTCCGGTGCTTCCCTGGCGAGCTCACCGACGGCCTCGAGGAGACGCCGGAGGTTGCGGCGGGTGTCACTGCGCAACTTGCGCTCCCCGTGTGGGGCGGCCTGCCGATCGGACACGGGCCTCCTCCGCCTCGTAGAAGTGCAGGTAAAGGGTAGCGCCTTCGATCACGGTGCATTCCACCCCTCGAACGTGTGCGGTACGCGGTGCGCCCTTCGCCAGTCACGGGTTCGCGGTGCCGAGATGATCGACGATGCGCCTCAGCCCGGTCCGCAGGTCGTCCTCGGATGCCGCGAAGGAGATCCTGATGTGCCCCTCGCCTGAGGGGCCGTACTCCGCACCGGCCCGGACCAACACCTTTCGTTCGGCGAGCTCGTGGACGACCTCTTCTGACGGACGATCCGCGTCGTAGCGGAGGAACCCGTAGAACGCGCCCTCCGGTGGAACCAGGTGCAGGCCGGGGATGTCCGACAGCTGCGCGATCACCAGCTCGCGACGCCGCCGGTACGTGCCGACCATGGTGTCCACGACGCCGCCCGGCAGGTCGAGGGCGGCGAGGGCCGCGCGCTGGACCGCCGAGTTGACGGAGCCGAGGAGGGTCCTGTGCACGTGAGCCGCCGCGTCCACCAC
This sequence comes from Lentzea sp., assembly GCA_030146905.1. The sequence continues at coordinate 7,787 of JASLAV010001198.1, forward strand.
TTCGCGCGGCCCGGTCAGGTATCCCACCCGCCAGCCGGTCATCGCGTACGTCTTGGAGAACGTCTGCACGTACACCGTTCGATCCCGCAGCGATTCGATCGCCAGCGCCGAGACCGCCTCGTGCCCCGGGTAGACCAGGCGGTGGTACGCCTCATCGCTCACGACCAGGACGTCCGAGCCGTCGAGGAGGTCTCCGAGGGCTTTGAGCTCCTGCTCGTGGTGCACGATGCCGGTGGGGTTCGACGGGTTCGAGAAGATCATCAGCTTGGCGCCGGGAAGCGCGGCGGCCAGCGCGCCGAGGTCCCAGTGCAGATCCTGGCCGAGCGGGACGAAGTCCACGGTGCCCCCGGCCAGGACGACCAGGTCGGCGTAGAGGGAGTAGGCGGGTTCCGGGATGACCACGCGGTCGCCGGGGCCGACCATCGCGAGCACGACCGCCGCGAGCGCACCCGTGGCGCCGTGGGTCACGACGACATCGTCCGCGCTCCACGTCCGGCCGGGGTGCGCCGGCAACCGGAGCGCGAGCGCGGCGCGCAGTTCCCGCAGGCCCCTCTGGTCGGCGTAGTGGGTATCGCCCGCGCGCAGGGCGGCCACGGCGGCCTCGACCACCGGCTGCGGGGTGGGGAAGTCAGGCTCGCCCATGGCCAGGGAGACAGCGCCCGGCGGGGCCGGCGCGAGGACCGGGCGTCGCGAGAACCGGCGCAGGTCCTCGGCCCGGAGTGCGGGCGGCACGGCGGTCATCGAGCCACCGCCGCGTGTCCCGGACGTGCGGCGAGGATGCGCTGCCGGAGCGCCTCCTCCTTCTCGCCGATCCCGTCGACCGCGTCGACGACCTCCTGCACCCGGTGCCGCGGAACGACGACGACGCCGTCGGAGTCGCCGACGAGCACGTCACCCGCCGCCACCACCACGCCGCCGACCGCGACCGGCGCACCGATGCTGCCGGGCCCGTCCTTGAACGGGCCGGCGGGGGTGACCGCCCGCGCGTAGACGACCAAGCCCATCTCCGACAAGGCCCGGACGTCGCGGACCGCACCGTCGACCACGGCGCCCACGACCCCGATGTTCACCATGATCTCGCCGATGAGATCACCGATCAACGCGCGAGTCAGGTCGCCGTGCCCGTTGACGACCAGGACGTCACCCGGCAGCGCCTCGTCGAGAGCGCGGTGGATGGCCAGGTTGTCACCCGACCGCACGTCCACCGTCAGGGCGTTGCCCAGCAACGTCCCCCGCCCGGCGAACAGCCGGATGCCGCCGTCCATCACGGTCATCCGCTCCAGCGCGTCACCGACGTTGGCGGCCGGTACCTCTCCCAGGCGGCGGATCTCCGCCGTCGCTGTCCGAAACCAGCTCTGGGCAAGTGACACCCTGTCGGTCGCTGCGGCGATGTACACGGTGCGACTCCATCCTTAAATGAGACGACTCTATCACTCGGGAGACCGTAGCCGTCCTGGAAGGCATCCACAAGGTGTTGGCGTCGGGTCCTGGCCGACTGCGGACCGGCGGCATCACGAACGAGCGGCCGGGTTGCGCCGACGACTCCAGCCGATGGTTCGCGGTATCCGCGCAGGCGGAGGGCCCGGCTCCGCCGCGGGGCAGAGGCTTGCGGCATGGCCTCGCTCCGCGGCGGAACCGATGCGGTCAGACGCCGTGGGTCCAGAACTCCCGTGCGGACCCCGTGAACGACGTCGGGTCGCCGGCGAGGAAGAACTCGTCCCAGGTGGGACCGTCGGAAAGCTCCCAGTGCTCGACGGCCAGGCCGTCCTTGAAGCGCCACGCGCCCATGCCCACGCGAGTCCACTTCCACTCGCCGCGAGTCGTGCGGAACGTCCCGTGGACGATGCCGTAGTGGTCGTCGGCGAGAATCTGGTCGAACTCGACGGGTTCGACGCTCGCGTCGGCGAGACTCGCCCGCCGTTTCATGTAGCGGCGCAGGAAGTCCATCCCGCCGGTCGCCGCCAGGCGCACGCCCCCGGTGTGGATCACCAAGTCCGGAGACATCCGCTCCAACACTTCGCTGGTGTGCTCCTGTAGCCGCTGCAGTCGTTCCTCCTCGCCGAGATTCGGATCGGTCGTGATCGCGGCGCCGCCTCGGTACAGCTCGGCCAGCCATACGGCGTTCGGATGGGTGTCGGTCAACAAGATGAGCCTCCCTGGTGACGTAAGAGCATGCACTTCATCATATGAGATAAGAGTATCATTCGAGATTTAGTTATCGAGTTGCTGGGTTGGGGGAGGATCCACCCGTCCCTTGGGGCGGTAGGTCATCGCGGAGAGGGGCTGTCGGAGCCGACGCTCATCCGTTCGGCCCGACTTTGATCCCGTGGTGGCGCGTGATCGTCTGTGGCCGGAGTTGCGCGAAGCGGGGCTGGGGCCACGGTGCGCGCTCTCGTGCCGCTGAACCGGCACCGGCTGCTGTCGATCCGATGTGGACTCTTCGTGTCGTCCGTTCGTGTCGGATTCTTCCTGGATGATTTCCTGCCGTCGGCGGCGTTCCTGTTGTCGCGGGTGGTCTGGTGGCTCTGCTGAAGCCCGGTCTTTCGCCACCGG
>JASLAV010000439.1 GCA_030146905.1 Lentzea sp.
GGGTCGTCGATGCGTTCCGCCAGTTCCAGCGCCTCGTGCAACGGTGCCACGGCCTCCGCCGGGCGCCCGGCCGCGATGAGCACGTCGCCCAGGTAGTTCAGCACCACCGTTTCCGTGGTGACGTCACCGATCACGCGCACCGCCGCCAGCGCCGAGGTCAACGCCTCCAGCGCCTCCTCGTGCCTGCCCATGGCGTGCAGGATCATACCGAGCGCGCTCTGGGTGTCGGCCTCGTCGCGGCGGCTGCCCAGCTCGCGCATCAGCGCCAGCGCGGACGTGCACGCCCGCAACGCCTCGTCGTAGCGGCCGGCCGCGCTGTAGATGTTGCTGACGTTGCTCATCGCCTGCGACTCGAGGTGCCTGTCGCCGAGCTCGCGCGCCACCGTGATCGTCTGTTCGAGCAGCTCGGCGGCCTCGGCGTTGCGGCCGATGCTGCGGTAGACCAGCGACAGGTTGTTCAGCGTGCCCGCCACGCCCTGCAGGTCGCCCAGCTCGCGCAGCATCTCGATCGCGCGCTCGTTGTGGTGGATGGCCTTCTGGTACTGGGCGGTCTGCCAGAACACCATCGCGTAGTTCTTGGTGGTGATCGCGAGCGCGGTGGGGTTGCCCTCCGCCGCCTTCAGCGCCAGCTCGTTGATCGTGGCCCAGTCGCGCGTGTGTCCGCGCACGATGCAGAAGAACGTCATCGTGCGCGCGAGCTGCCATGTGTGCGTGTGCCAGCCACCTTCGAGCGACAACGCCACGGCGGCGACGAGCGTCTGCCGTTCGGTCTCCAGCCACTGCACCGCGTGGTCGTAGTCGCGCAGCACGAGCCGCGTCGCGGGACGGTAGGTGATGTCGACCTCGTACCTGCGGGAGGCGGGCGACAGCAGCTCCGTCGCCTGGTGCGCGGTGTCCAGGAAGTGGTCGAGCAGCCGGGTGAGCGGCTCGCGTGACGAGTCCACCCGGGACTGGGCGTACTGCCGGAGCAGGTCGTGCATCCGGTAGCGGCCGACCGTCGTCGCCTCCAGCAGGTGCACGTCGACGAGGTCCTCGAGCATCGCGTCGCACTCCAGCACGTCGAGCTCGCCCAGCGCGGCCGCCTGGTCGACGTCGAAGTCCGTGCCGTGGTGCAGTCCCAGCAGGCCGAAGAGCCGCTGGTGCCCGGCGGGCAGCTGACCGAACGACAACGCGAACACCGCGTCCAGTTCGGATAATCGTCCTTCGCGCAGCCGCGTCGCGAGGTGGGCGGTGGTCCACGTGGGACGGCTGCGCAACCGGCCGGCGGCGAGGCGCACGGCCAGCGGCAGCCTGCCGCACAGCTCGACGACCTCGCGCGCCGCGTCGTCCGCGCCGCGTTCGTCACCGACGATCGTGGCGAACAGCCGCAGCGCCTCCGCCTCGGACAGCACGTCCAGCGTGAGCGTCGACGTGCCCTCCAGCTCGACGAGCCGCACCCGCGACGTGACCAGCACCAGCGAACCGGGCGTGCCCGGCAACAACGGCCGCACCTGGTCGGCGCTCGCCGCGTTGTCCAGCACCACGAGCAGCTTCCGGCGGGCCAGCTCGCCGCGCCACATCGCGGCCCGCTCGTCCAGGCTGTTCGGGATGTCCTCCAGACCGAGCGCGCGCAACAGCACGTCCAGCGCGTCCGTCGGTTCAACGGGCGCACGTCCGGCCGTGTGCGCGTGCAGGTCGATGAAAACCTGACCGTCCGGGTACTCCAGCCGGTGCGCGAGGTGCACGGCCAGCGCCGTCTTGCCGACGCCGGGCATGCCGTCGATCGCGGAGATGACCACCGCGGACCGTCTGGTGACGACCCTGGTCAGGCTGTCGATCTCCGCCGCTCGCCCGGTGAAGTCCGCGACGTCGCGCGGCAGCGTGTTCAGCGCCGGCCGCGGCTGGTCGCCCCGCAGCAGCCGCTCGTGCAGCTCCCGCAGCTCGGGGCCGGGATCGGTGCCCAGCTCGTCGGCCAGCAGGTACCGCACGTCCTCGAACACCTGCAACGCCTCGGCCGAGCGGTTCGCGCGGTGCAGCGCGTTCATGAGCTGCAGCCACAGCTGTTCCCGCAACGGGAACTGCGTGGTCAGCCGCCGCAGCTCGGCGATCAGCGGTTCGCCCTGTCCCAGCTCGATCGCCAGGCGCGCGTGCTGCTCGGCGACCGTGAGCCGCCGTTCCTGCAGCAGGGTGAGCTCGGCGGCCAGGCGTGCCCCGACCGTGAGGCCGTCGAGCGCGGGGCCGCGCCACAACGCCAGCGCCTCCCCGTACCTCTCGACCGCCGTGCGGTGGTCACCCTCCTTCAACGCCTCGTCACCGCCGGCGCACAGCTGCTCGAAGACGCCGACGTCGATCTCCTCCGGCGGCACCTTCAGCCGGTAGCCACCCGGCACCGTGACGAGGTCGTCCGGCACGAGCTTGCGCAGCGCGGCCACGTACGTGCGGATGTTGGAGTCCGGTGCCGCGGGCGGGGACTCCCACACCGCCTCGCTCAGGTGTTCGACGCTGACCGTCTCGTTGACGTGCAGGGCCAGCGCTGCCAGCAGTGCCCGTTGCCGAGGTCCGCCAAGCCGCAGTTCGACGCCCCCACGCCAGATCTGCAGCGGCCCAAGAAGCCGATACCGCACTCGCCCTCCTCCGGGGGCATGGTGCCAGAACTCGGGGCGGCTGTGCGGAATTTGTGCGAGCGATCTTGGAAACTCGTGTCCGACCGCTGGGAAGAGGGAGGTCTGAGGTGGACCGCGACCGGGTGAACAGATCATGGACGGGGCAGGCGGCCTAGGATGACCGCATGACCGAGACGGCGAAACGACGTCCCGGCCCGCGGATCGAGGAGGTCGCGCGGGTCGCGGGGGTGTCCAAGTCGACCGTCTCGCGCGTGATCAACGACGAGCAGTACGTCAGCGCCAAGGCCCGTGAGGCCGTGCACGCCGCGATCGCCCAGCTGGGCTACTCCCCCAACCAGGCCGCGCGTGCGCTCGCCGGCAACCGCGCCAACGCGATCGCCCTCGTGGTCTCGGAACCGACGGGCCGGGTGCTGTCCGACCCGTTCTTCGCCGGCGTCCTGCGCGGTGTCCACTCGGAGCTCGCGGGGCGGCACACGCAGCTGCTGCTGATGATGAGCCAGCCGTCGGACACCGAGGACCTGGTCACGTACCTGAGCAGCGGGCACGTCGACGGCGCGCTGCTGGTGAGCCTGCACGGCGAGGACCCGCTGGTGCCCATGCTGGCCGAGATCGGCCTGCCCGTCGTCTCCGGCGGACGGCCGCTCGGCAAGACCGTGCCGTTCGTCGACGCGGACAACTTCAGCGGCGCGCTCGAAGCCGCGCGCCACCTGGTCTCGTTGGGGCGCAAGCGCATCGGCACCGTAGCGGGCCCCAAGGACATGGCCGTCGGCGCGGACAGGCTCAGCGGCTTCAAACGCGGGCTGAGCGAGGGCAGGCTCGCCACGGACCTCGTGGCCCACGGCGACTTCACGCCCGAAAGCGGCGCACGGGCCATGGAACGCCTGCTGCACAAGGCACCTGACCTCGACGCGGTGTTCGTCGCCGCGGACATCATGGCGCTGGGAGCGCTGCAGGTGCTCCACGCGCAGGGAAAGCGCGTGCCGCAGGACGTCGCCGTGGTCGGCTTCGACGACTCGGTGTTCGCCGCGACCGCCACACCTCCGCTCACGACGATCCGCCAGGACGTCGAGGAGCTCGGCCGCACCATGACGTGGCGGCTGCTGGCCGAGCTCGCAGGAGAAGCGGGGCTGCCGCCGTCACTGCTGCTGCCGACGTCGCTGGTCAAGCGGTCGAGCGCCTGAGTGGTGTACATCGGCGCGCCGACATGCCGCGTCACGCTTCGAGCTGACTTTCACCCGTTCGGCACAACCCGGCCGCACTCCCGGTAACACCCGGACCGGTCCCTCGATGGGAAGCGTACGAATCCCACCCCCGAGGGAGTTGCGACAGTGATCGAGAACTCGGCCGCCGGCCTGGTGATGGTGCCCGGCGAGGTGTCGGTGACCGTGACCGGCGAGGAGCACCACCAGCTGACGCTCGCCCGGTACGCCGTTCCCGGCGGCGTGACGCGGCAGGTCGCCGTGCACCTGACGTGGTGCTCGATCGACGCGGGCGAGCACCGGGGTCATCGCGGGATCGAGGTGCGGCTCGACGGGCAGCGCGTCGGCGAGCTGACTTTCCTGATGTCGCAACGGTATGCGCCGGTGCTGATGCAGGTGGAGTCCGGCGGCGGTGCCGCGGGGTGCACGGCGTTGATCCGGCGCGGTGACAACGGCCTGCTGCAGGTGTCGCTGCGGATGCCCCGCGAGGTTCCCCGTGGCGCGGTGGTCCCGGTGTCGGGCTCTCCCTCGTGGCTGGCGCCGGTGGCGATCGGTGCGGCGAGCCTGTTCGCGTTCTTCATCGTGATCGGTCTCATCGGTGCCGTGCTGAGCGGCGGCACGTCCGGCGTCGACAAGGCCGCGGCTGAGCTCACGACCACGACGACCACCACGAGCACCACCGCGCCGACGAGCACGACGACGTCGGCCACGACTTCCACCACGACGACAACGACCACCACCACGACGACCGTTGTCCCGCCGTCGGTCCCGCAGCCGAAGCCGCAACCCCAGCCGAAGCCCAGCCCACAGCCGCAACCACAACCGCAGCCCCAGCCGGTGCCGGCACCGAAGCCCGCGTGCGACTCGAACTACAGCGGCTGCGTGCCGATCGCGTCCGACGTCGACTGCGCCGGTGGCAGCGGGAACGGGCCCGCCTACGTGGCAGGCCCGATCCGCGTCATCGGCAACGACGTCTACGGGCTGGACAACGACAAGGACGGCGTCGCCTGCGAGTGAACTAGCGCTGGACGAACACGCTTCCCGCCTGGAACGTGATGTTCGGCTGGCCGGACTTGCCCTCGATCGGGTAGGGCCGGCCGGTGCAGTCGTCGCTCGCGAACAGCGACGCGGTCTTCGTGCTGTTGTTGTAGGCGGAGCGGATCCTGTTGCCCCAGCCGTGTTCGACGAGGTCGACGCACGCGGACGCGCCGAGCGGCGAGACGTTGAACCTCGCACCCTCGTAGTTGGTCTGATCCCACGCGCAGAACGCGTCGGTGAACGTGCAGTCCGGCTCCGCGGCCTGCGCGGCGGGCGTGAAAGCCAGACCCGCCAACGCGCACAGCACAACAGCGACCTTCTTCATGGTGCCTCCCCAGGTTCCCCAGTGTTCCCCTTGTCCAGCACCCTTCCGGCTTTCCCGTTGCCAGGTCAAGGATTTTCCGGACCGGAACCCGGCCGGTGGAGTGATCGCACCCGTGTTCAGGCCCGCTCGTACGGCGTCTGCTCCCCCGCTTCGACGCCGAACGGCAGGTGGTTGCCGGCGGGAGGCAGCGGGCACGTGGCGAAGTCGGTGAACGCGCACGGCAGGTTCGTCGCGCGGTTGAAGTCGAGCACCACCTTGCCGTCGACAGGGGTCGCCGCCAGCGACCGGTTCGCCGCGTACGTGGTGACACCGCTGGTCTCGTCGGTGAAGAGGATGCTCAACTCGCCGTTGCGCCCGTTGAACGCCGTCAGCGTGTGCTCGGTGCCGTCGTGCCGGAACCGCACACGGCCTGGTGCCTCGTAGACGTGGCTGAGCCCTTCGACCACCGCGCCGACGGTCGTGGGCACGGGTGCGTCGAACGGCTCGTAGACGCCCTCCAGCACCCACTTCTCCTGCGGTTCGTACGACGGCACGCCGCGGAAGTTCTTGAGCACCTCGGCTTTCGGGTCGTGCACGCGGATCAGGTACCCGCCGCGGCGCGCGACCTCGATCTCGACGTCGCCTGCCGCGACACGCGTGCCGGGGCCGCTCTGCACGAGCTCGAACCGCTTCGTCTCGCCCTCGTCGCGCCAGTACGCCGCGTCGTCGTCCTGCCACCACTCGCCCGGCAGGCCGTCGTAGGCGCGTGGGGTCGTCTCCAGCCAGTCGAGCGACACCAGCGCCAACCACCCGTACGGGTCGGCCAGCGCGTTCTCCCGGTCCGTCTTCCAGGTCTGCCAGTCCTCCGCGAATCCGCTCATGGTCATGCCAACGACGGGCGGGAGGCAGCGCTTCCCCGTTCCACTGCATGGGACACGAGTGCGTCGATCCGCATACCCCGCAGGGGGTTCACTCGAACCGGCGTGCAGTTGGTCGCGCGTCCTGGTGTCGAACCAGGCACCCAGGGCTCATGAGGCCCCGGTGATCACCGGATCCCGCGCGTGGGGTGACCGACCGGACTCGCACCGGCTTCGACCAGGACCACGGCCTGGCGCCTCGACTGCTTCGGCTTCGGTCACAGCTGCCCGTCGAGGACTCGAACCTCGATCTCCGCGACCAGAGCGCGGCGTCCGTGCCGATTGGACCAACGGGCATCAAAAAAGCCGCCTCGTCGCACTGGCGACGGGACGGCTCCCCGGGACATGAGTCAGCTCATGCCGAGGAGCACCAGACCTGCTGATGGCGCATGTGGTGCAGCACGGCTGGCTCCTTCCCCCGGTTCGTCGAGATCCACCCTGACGGATGACGTCACGAGCCGCAACGCATTATGCGAGCGTTGCAAAAGTTTGCAGGTTTTCTCCGTCTGATCCACTTAACCCCGGGCCGACTTACGGAAAACTTTTGCAACGTCTTTCCTGGACCGCTGATACACCTCCACCGGAAGGCATGGACATGTCCCAGGACTGGTGGCGACACGCCGTCATCTACCAGGTCTACGTGCGCAGCTTCGCCGACTCGGACGGCGACGGCGTCGGCGACCTGCCCGGCATCCGATCGCGCCTGCCCTACCTCCGCGACCTGGGCGTCGACGCGGTCTGGATCACGCCGTTCTACGCGTCGCCGATGGCCGACGGCGGTTACGACGTGGCGGACTACCGCGCCGTGGACCCGCAGTTCGGCGGACTCGACGACGTGCGCGCGCTGGTCGGCGACGCGCACTCGCTCGGCATCAGGGTCATCGTCGACATCGTGCCGAACCACAGCTCCGACCAGCACGTGTGGTTCCAGGAGGCGCTGGCCGGGCGCGGCCGTGAGCGCTACATCTTCCGCGAGGGCGTCGGGGACCAGCCGCCGAACGACTGGGAGTCCGTGTTCGGCGGGCCGGCGTGGACGCGGGTCGCCGACGGGTCCTGGTACCTGCACCTGTTCGCGCCGGAGCAGCCGGACCTGAACTGGGAGCTGCCGGAGGTCCGGGCGGAGTTCCGCGACGTGCTGCGGTTCTGGCTGGACCTCGGCGTCGACGGGTTCCGGGTGGACGTGGCGCACGGGATGGTCAAGGCACCGGGACTGCCGGACATCGGGCACGCGGACCAGCTCAAGCTGCTGGCACCGAGCCGCTGCCGTTCTTCGACCAGGACGGCGTGCACGAGATCCACCGCGAATGGCGCGCCGTCGTCGACTCGTACCCCGGTGAGCGCGTGCTGGTGGCCGAGGCGTGGACGCCCTCCGCCGAGCGGACGGCGATGTACCTGCGTGCCGACGAGATGCACCAGGCGTTCAACTTCCACTACCTGACGGCGCCGTGGGACTTCGAGGCGTTGCGATCGGTGATCGACTCGTCGCTCGCGGCTGTCGCGCCCGTCGGCGC
>JASLAV010001234.1 GCA_030146905.1 Lentzea sp.
CGCCACCAACCCGACCGCGGCAGCGCCCAGCACCAAGCCGAGCACCAGCCGGTAGGCGCTGATCCGGCTCTCCGCCGACAACGTGCTGGACGTGCGGAACGCCTGCAAGGGCGCTGCCTTCGAAGCACTGAACGCAGGCGCTGTCACTGCCGCCACCGTCAACAGGACCGCACCGATCACGACGCCGATGCCCACACCCACCGGCACGTCCGGCATCGGCAACGCCGTCCCCGCGGACCGCGCGACCACCACGGCGAGGTAGGCGGCTCCCTGAGCTGCCACCACCCCGGCGACACCCGCGACCAGCCCGACAACCGCGCCCTCGGCGAGCAGCGCACGCGTCAGCTGACCTGGTTGAGCCCCGATCGTGCGCAGCAACGCGAGTTGCCGCATCCGTTGCGCGAACACGATCCGGAACGTCGCCGTCGCCACCAGCGCCGCCGCCCCCACCGACACCACCACGAACATCGCGATCAGCTCGAAGACCCGGTCCATCTGCCGTGCCGCGTCCTTCACCTCGGCCGCCCGCGCCGCCGCACCGGACCGGATGCTCATCGGCACCGTCTGGCCAGGATCGACGACCTGCGACAGCCCGGACGTCAGCTGTCGAGCCGCCACAGGGGAGTCGGCACGGACGTCGATGCGCGGGTACTCGGCGCCGTCCAGCCCCGCCGCCACGAAGTCGAGCGTGTACGCCCGCTCGCCGGGATCGGCCGGCGCGTCGACCACCCCGGTGACCCGCACCTCGCCGGACACCAGCGCGATCCGCGAGCCCGCGCTCACCGACAACCGGCCCGCGGTCCTGCTGTCGACCGCCACCTCGCCCAGCCCGGCCGGATACGCGCCGCTGAGCAGCCGGACCCGCGACAACGGCCCGGAACCGGGATCAGCCACCACCGTCAGGTGGCTGCGCTGCACCCCGCGCAACCGCACCGTCGACTCCACGCGACCGACCGCCTCCGCTACTCCTGGCGTCGCCCGCACCCGCGCCAGCTGCTCAGCGCTGAACAGCGCGCCACCGCGAACCGACAGCACGACGTCGGTCGCCACCGGGGTCGTGCTCAACGCGTCCGCCGCCGCCCGCACCGCGATGTCACGTGCCAGGAACGCCCCGAACACCAGGAAGCACGCCACCAGCACCGACAACCCGGTCAGCACGAACCGTCCCGGCCGCCGCCCGATGCCGCTGAGCTGCGTCCGGATCACCGCCGCGTTCACCGTGCGCCCGCCAGAGGCCGCAACGAACGAAGCTGGTCCGCGGAGGGGTTCGGCAGGTCCGCGACGATCCGCCCGTCCGCCACCAGCACCACCCGGTCCGCGCACGCGGCGGCCTCCGGATCGTGGGTGACCATGACGACGGTCTGCCCGAGCGAGTGCACGGAGGTGCGCAGGAACCGCAGCACCTCCAGACCGGAGCGGGAGTCGAGGTTGCCGGTCGGTTCGTCGGCGAACACCACCTCCGGCCGTGCGACCAGCGCCCGCGCCATCGCGACCCGTTGCTGCTGGCCGCCCGACAGCTCGGCGGGCCGGTGGTCCAGGCGGTCAGCGAGCCCCAGCACCTCGACCACGCCCGCCATCAGCTCCCGGTCGACCCGGCGACCGGCCAGGTCGAGCGGCAGGGTGATGTTGCGGGCGGCGGTGAGCTGCGGGAGCAGGTTGAACGCCTGGAACACGAACCCGATCCGATCACGCCGCACCTCGGTCAGCGCGCGGTCGGACAACGCCGTGATGTCCGTGCCACCCACCAGCACCTGCCCTGACGTGACCGCGTCGAGACCGGCCATGCAGTGCAACAGCGACGACTTGCCGGAACCGGACGGGCCCATGATCGCGGTGAAACCACCGCGTTCGAACCCCACGCTCACCCCGTTCAACGCCCGCACGCCCGCTTCGCCCTTGCCGTAGACCTTCACGAGGGCGCGCGCTTCTACCGCGAAAACCATGTCGCGTGCCCCGGCTTCAGTAGTCGTAGCCGGGAATGTTCAGCACGAGTTCGCCCCGGCAATGGCCTTGGGCGTTCGACACCATGTCGTCGTAGTCCGCGCGGCTGGGGTTCGGCGCGCCGCCGGTGACCTCGTTGACCTTCCACATGATGAACCGGCCGACCTCGGTGCTGATGCCGTCGTTCTCGAACTGCTCGTACCGGATCTTGCGCAGCTCGACCTCCAGGGCCTGGGCCTGCTCGGGATCGGACGGTACCTGCTCGGCGCGGTCGTAGAGCCGCTGGGCGAGCTCACAGTCCTCTTTGGACGCCTGTGTCGGACCGCGCGAGGCCTGCCAGGCGTAGTTCACGCCGAACCCGACGCCACCCACGACCACGATCGCGACGACGGCGAAAGCGGCGATCCGCAGTGTCTTCTTGTTCCGGGTGTCCGAGCTCATCGAATTTCCTCCGCACAACGTGGTCAACGAGGGCAATTCTTCTGCCGCGGACCCCGCGCCACATCGTCTCCAGGTCCAAGATCCAGGCCGCACCCGTCTAGTACCCTGGTACTGGTCCGGGGCGTTCCGGTTCGTCAGTTCGGCGGACGCACCAGCCCGGTCTCGTAGGCGAAGACCACGGCGTGCACGCGGTCACGCAGACCCAGCTTCATCAGCACCCGCCCGAAGTGGCTCTTCACCGTCGACTCCGACACGAACAGCCGCTCGGCGATCTCCTTGTTGGACAACCCCTCCGCGACCAGCTGCAACACTTCGAGCTCCCGCTCGGTGAGCACCTCGTAGCGCTCCCCGTTGCGGTTGTCCGGCGCGAGGTTGCCCGCGAACCGGTCCAGCAGCCGGCGCGTGACGCGCGGCGCCACCACGGACTCCCCGGCCGCGACGATCCGGATCGCGGACAGCAGCTCGTCGGGCGGCGAGTTCTTCAGCAGGA
>JASLAV010000447.1 GCA_030146905.1 Lentzea sp.
CTGGAGATCGGCCGCTGGGTGCACATCGGCGACGGCAACGCCATCCGGTGCCACGAGGGGTCGCTGCGCATCGGCGACAAGGTCGTGTTCGGCAAGGACAACACGGTCAACTGCTACCTCGACATCGAGATCGGCGCGTCCTCGCTCGTCGCGGACTGGGTCTACATCTGCGACTTCGACCACAAGGTCGAGGACATCACCCTGCCGATCAAGGACCAGGGGATCGTGAAGTCGCCGGTCCGCATCGGCCCCGACTGCTGGCTCGGCGCCAAGGTCACCGTGCTGCGCGGCACCCGCGTCGGGCGCGGGTGCGTGCTCGGGGCGCACGCCGTCGTGCGCGGGGACGTGCCGGACTTCAAGATCGCCGTCGGGATGCCGGCCCGCGTCGTGCGGGACCGGCGCGCCGACTACGAGGCCGACGCGCAGCGGCGGGCGGACATCGCGGACATGGCCCGCAAGGCCAAGGAGGCGCTGGACAAGCGGGCCGAGGACGCGTCTGCCTGACGTGCGGTGAACGTCAGCCGGCCACGGGCGGCCGCAAGGACAGCGGCGCGAGCTCCGGGCGCTTCGGCGTGAAGCCGTCGCCCGGCTGCCTGCCGATCAGCCTGTTGCGCGACCGCGAGTAGGCGACGGGCAGCACCTGGTCGCGCAGCCACCGCCAGTGGTCGAGCACCGACGAGGGCGCCGCCGTCCCGTCCAGCGGCATCAGCCACGACTCGTCGAACGGGATCTCCAGCGCCGACAGCAGGTGTCCCGCCAGCCGCCGGTGGCCCAGCGAGGACAGGTGCAGGCGGTCGGGGCCGAAGTAGCGCGAGTCGTGCACGCACTCGTCAGCGGCCACGTCCACCAGCACCGCGCCGTACCGCGAGGCGGCGGCGCGCACCGCGGAGTTCAGCGCGAGGATGCGCGGCCGCATCCGACGTCCGAACGGCATGCGGTGGGAGATGTCGCTCAACGTGAACACGGCAACGGTCGGCGCGAACGACGTCACGGCGCGCACGACCGCGTCCACCCGCTGCTCCAGCTGGGCGGCGGTGGCGCCGGACATCACGTCGTTGCCGCCGCAGAACACCGCCACCAGGTCGGGCTCCAGCGACGCGGCGGACGGGACCTGCTCCACGAGCATCTGGTCGAGGCGTCGCCCGCGCACGCCCAGGTTGGCGTAGCGGAAGCCCGGCGCGTCCAGCACGGACGCGACGCGGTCGGCCCAGCCGCGGTACCGGCCGTCGGGAAGCAGGTCGTCCAGGCCCTCGGTGCAGCTGTCCCCGAGCGCCACGAAGCGTTGGTAGGTCATTCAGTCCTCGGTCACCTCTTGTTCATGGGACCGGCGACTGTAGCCGACTCAGGTGAACAGATTTCCCGTCGCGATTTTCGGGCGACCGAGCACGCGCGGTTCGCGCACGGCGGCGGCCGAGTAGACCGTTGCCGTGTCCGAGGCGATGGTGGACCAGTTGAAGTCGGTCGCCAGACGCGCTTTCGCCGCGCGTGCCCGAACAGCGGCGGACGAAGGGTCACCGAGCACGTCACGCACGGCGCGGGCCAGTCCGTCCACGTCACCGGGGGCGAACGACAGGCCCGTCACCCCGTCCAGCACGACCTCGCCGAGCCCGCCCGCGGTGGAGGCGACCAGGGGAGTTCCGGCCGCGGCTGCTTCCAGCGCCACGATGCCGAAGGGTTCGTAGCGCGAGGGCAGCACGACCGCGTCGGCCGCGGGCAGCAACGCCGCCAGAGCCCTGTCGGAGAGATGACCGACGAACTCCACCGCGCGCAACACGCGGTGCTTGCGCGCCTGTTCCCGCAACCACTCCGTCTGCGACCCGCCGCCGGCCACGACCACGCGGGTGCCGCGGAACGCGCGGCGGATGCGGGGGAGTGCGGCGATCAGGTCCTGGATGCCCTTCTCCCACTCGATGCGGCCGAAGAACAGCAGCATCGGGTCGCCGTGCGGCGAGTACTCGCGCTTGGCCGCGGCGACGTCCTTGGGCCGCACCTTCCAGCCGCCGGGCTCGATGCCGTTGTGCAGCACGGAGACGTCGGCGGTGTCCACGTCGAACAGGTGCGCCACCTCGCCCCGCATCGCCGACGAGCACGTGATCAGCGAGTCGGCGCGGTTCGCGAGCCACCACTCCACCGAGTGCACCTGCTGGTTCAGCGGGTGCGACAGCCAGCCGGAGTGCCGGCCCGCCTCGGTCGCGTGGATCGTCGCCACCAGCGGCACGCCGAAGGCCTCTGACAGCGCCACGGCGGGATGCGCCACGAGCCAGTCGTGCGCGTGCACGACGTCCGGGCGCCACGGGCCGAGGGCCAGCCCGGCGCGCGTCATCGCGTGGCCCATCGCGAGCGTCCACGCCAGAAGGTCTTTCTCGAACACGAAGTGCGCGGGGTCCTCGGCGACGCGGACCAGTCGCACGCCCTCGCTCACCACGTCGGTGGTCGGGTGCGTGACCGCGTCCGTGCCGGACGGTTGGCGGCAGAGCACGACGACCTCGTGCCCCTGCGCGGCCAGCTGTGTCGCGAGCGCGTGGACGTGCCTGCCCAGCCCGCCGACGACCACCGGCGGGTACTCCCACGACACCATCAGCACGCGCATCCCGTTACCTCATTCCTCGCGCGTCCAGATGCCCGAACGGGCCGTCTGCCGCGCGGAGTTCCGCCGCCCTCGCACGTCCACGGCCGCCGCGCGCCAACGCCGCGAGCTCGCTGAAGCGGTCGCTGTGAATCTTCGCGCGGTAGCGGGCGTAGTCCGCGGCCGAGTCCTTGGTGACCATGAAGGCCCAGTCGCTCGACAACGCCAGCAACGCCTCGCGCACCGCCTGGTCCAGCACCGGGTCCCGCACGTCGGACGAGAAGTCCAGCCCCAGGAGCTCCTGCTGCACCGAGGAGTTCAGCGACACGAGGTCGGACACCTGCGCGCCGTCCCACACGCGCCAGTCCTTGCCGCTGCCCCACGACGACGCGGGCAGCTCGACCGGCGCGCCGACGTGCCCTGCCTCGACCGCGCCGCGCAACGTCGTGACGCGGACACCCGCCTCCGGCAACGCGCGCAGCACGGCCTCCAGCCACTGAGGACCTTCGTGCCACCAGTGCCCGTAGAGCTCGGTGTCGTACGCGGCCACGACCAGCCCGCCGTCGATCGCCCGCAACCGGCGCACGACCGTCTCGACGAAGTCCTCGACGTGGCGTGCGATGGCTTCGCGTGCGAGCAGCGGTTCGTAGGGCCGCTTGTCCTCGGGAGCGACGTTCTTGCCCGTCACCCGTGACGGCTTCAGGCCGGTCGGGTGGTCGTAGGTGTGAAAATCCCGGTACGCGGCATCGCCCGGATAGCCGACCTTCGGCGACCACACGCGGTACGAGACTTCG
>JASLAV010000047.1 GCA_030146905.1 Lentzea sp.
CGCCAGCACCGCCCGCTGCTGGCGGGGGCCGAGGTCGATCTCGTCGTCATCGTCGCGCCAGGCTCGTACCGGACCCATCAGCGAGAAGCGCAGGCTCATACAACGGGCCAACGCCCGCGGGCATTCCCGCCTTCCCGTCTCCCCTGCCGCCCAGTGAGTATTATGAACGTAGGCTCCTTGCCTACGGAGGTCATATGGAAGACCGCGTCACGATCCCGACCAAACTCGCCAGACGGGCGAACAGGGTGCTGCGCCCCAGGGATGCCGCAGATGTATACGCCCATCCCCGCGGGGAGTTCGAACGACTTCTCGAGCAAGCAGTGCTCTGCCGCATCAGCACCGGCTACTACGCGCTCGCTCCGCTGGAACGCCTCGGAGATCCGAGATGGCGCCCAGAACTCGCAGCAGCGGCGCTGGGAGTCGCACAAGCCGACTACGGCAGGGATGACGTGGCGCTCATGGGCATCACCGCGGCACATCGCCATGGTGCTCTGCCTCGTGCCCTCGGTACCGCGGTCGTCGCAGCACCCAAACAGCGCCCACGCCTGCACACCGCTGTCGGCGAGGTCGTTTTCGTGAAACGCGATGTGCGACGTCTGGACCTGGAACGCGTGGACACCGAACTCACGACCGGCTGGATGACCACTCCGGAGCAGACCGGCCTCGACATGGCGGCGCGGCCCGGACTCGGCGGCATCGAGCAGGACGGCATCGAGCCGATCCTGCGGGCTCTCGCTCGCCAGGCCGACTGGGCCGTCGTCGAACAACTCGCCCACGACCAGCGCAGGCCCGGAGCGCTGGCACGACTGAAGAAGGCCGCCATTGCTCGACCATGAGGAACTCGTCGAAGTCGCCGACATGTTCGGTGTCGCGGAGGACCAGGTGCGACGGGACCACCTGATCAGTCATGTACTGGCGGGTCTCTCACGCATCGCACCTGACGTCCTGTTCATCGGTGGGACCGCTCTGGCGAGGACTCATCTCGCGGACCCGGCGGCCGGCGGACGACTGTCGGAGGACATCGACCTTTGGACGCCCAACCGTTCCGCGGTGGCCGCCGTCCTCGACGAGCGGCTCCCCCGGCAGCTGCGCCGGGAGTTTCCCGCCACCACCTGGGACCCTCCTCTCCTGTCCACACGGACCGCCGTGGAGCCGGGCATGCTCGTCACGACGACGAACCTCCGCGTTCGGGTGCAACTGCTCGATCATGACGACTGGGCTCGTTGGCCGTGTGAATCGGTTCCCGTCGAAACCAGGTACAGCGACATCACGCCGGGTTTCACGCTGAAGGTCCCCACGCTGCCCGCGTTCGCGGCGATGAAGACACTTGCGTGGGCTGATCGGCACGCCGCCAGAGATCTCTACGACCTGGCACGACTCGCCGAACGAGGTGCGCTGACACTGGAAGCGGCCGAACTCGTCCGTGTGGCAACAGGCGCTTCTGTCCAGAAGTACGAGTTCACCTCACTACCCGCAGGCTTGCAGTGGCGGTCGCAACTGGCACACCAGATGCGCGAAGTTCCGGCGCCGGAGTGGTGCCTGGACACGGTGCGCGACTCGTACGGCGAGGTTCTCGGCTGGTGAGGCTCACGGACCGGTCGGCAACGGGCGCGGCTCGATCACCTGCTTCATCACGATCGTCGAGGTCAGGCCGCGCACGCCGGGCAGCTTCGCCAGCGTCTCCTCGTACAGCCGCTGGTAGGAGGCGAGGTCCGCGGTGACCACGCGCAGCAGGTAGTCGGGGCTGCCGAACAGGCGCTGGGCCTCCACCACGTTCGGCACGTCCGCCAGCGCGCGGTCGAAGTCGTGCATGGTGTCGAGCCTCAGCTTGGCGAAGACCAGGGCCTCGAAGCCGAACCCGAGCGCGGCGGCGTCGACCACGGCGCGGTAGCCGCGGATGACGCCCTCGCGTTCCAGCTCGCGCAGGCGGCGCTGGCAGCGCGAGATGCTCAGCTGCACGCGCTGGGCCAGGTCGGTGACGGTGATCCGGCCGTCGCGCTGCAGCTCAGCAAGGATTTTGCGGTCCACGGCGTCCATGCGCAAAGAACGCAAACACCTTGCTCGCGAGTTCCCCTAGCTTTTGCCGCATGGACAACCCGTTGCGACAGTTGACCATCGACCAGCTGCGCCGCCGCACCAGCATGAAGTGGCGGTACTACCCCGAGGACGTGCTTCCGGTGTGGGTGGCCGAGATGGACGTGCCGCTCGCGGAACCGGTCGCGCGGGCGGTCACCGAGGCCATCGCGCTCGGGGACACCGGGTATCCCAACGGGACCGCGTACGCGGAGGCGCTCGCCGGGTTCGCCAAGCGGCGGTGGGGCTGGGAGCCGGACGTGGAGCGCACGGCGATCGTGCCGGACGTGATGCTGGGCGTCGTCGAGATGTTCCGGCTGGTCTCGCACCGGGACGCGCCCGTCGTCGTCAACTGCCCGGTCTACCCGCCCTTCTACCAGTTCGTCGAGTCGCTGGGGCGCCAGGTCGTCGAGGCGCCGCTCGACGCGTCGGCGCGGATCGACCTCGCCGTGCTGGAGGAGGCGTTCGTGCGCGCGGGCCGCGGTTCGGTGTACCTGCTGTGCAGCCCGCACAACCCGACCGGCACCGTGCACACCCGCGCCGAGCTCGAACAGGTCGCGCTGCTCGCGCGGGAGCACGGGGTCCGGGTCGTCGCCGACGAGATCCACGCGCCGCTCACGACCGGGAACTTCGTGCCGTACCTCAGCGTCGCGGACGACGGGCTGTCGCTCATGTCCGCCTCCAAGGCGTGGAACCTGGCCGGGCTCAAGGCGGCGCTGGCCATCGCGGGACCGGACTCCGCCGACGACCTCGCGCGGCTGCCGGAGGAGGTGGGGCACGGGCCCAGCCACCTCGGGGTTCTCGCGCACACCGCGGCGTTCACGGACGGTGGCGACTGGCTGGACGCGTTGCTGGAGGGGCTCGACGAGAACCGGCGGCTGCTCGCCGGCCTGCTGGCAGAGCACCTCCCCGGCGTCCGCCACGCGCCGGGGCAGGGCACCTACCTCGCCTGGCTGGACTGCCGCGGGCTGGGGCTCGGCGACGATCCCGCCAGGACGTTCCTCAAGCGCGGCGAGGTCGCGCTGAACTCCGGCATCCCGTTCGGGACCGGCGGCGCGGGCTTCGCGCGGTTGAACCTTGCCACCACCCCGGAGGTGCTGGCGGAGGCGGTACAGCGGATGACCAGGGCCTGGACCGGAACGTCGTCCTCGTCCCAACTGGACTGAGACGCCGCGTTCGTCCACTCCTTCGAGTTCTGTCGCCCGGACGGCAGTCGAAGAACCGATGAGCGATGGGTAACGTTGATCGAATGACGGACGGCACCTTCGAGGCGTTCAGGAAGGCGGAGGCGTTGCTCGCACAGCGCAGGCCTCTCGACGCGCTGCGCGAGCTGAAGCAGGTGCTGGCCGAGGCCGGGGAGGCGCCGTCGGTGCAGCTGCTGGCCGGCCGGGCGTACCTCGGGTCCGCTCAGCTCAACCGGGCGGAGGAGGCGTTCCGCAAGGTCCTCGACCTCGACCCGAGCGACCACTACGCGCGGTTCGCGCTCGGCAGGACGCTGCAGCGGCTGGCCAGGCTGCCGGAGGCGCTCGCCCAACTGCGGATGGCCGTCGCCATGAACCCGTCGCCGGAGTACCAGGAGGCGCTCGGCGAGGTCCGCGCCCGCATGGCCGTCGAACGCGACAGGGACTGACTGTCCACTGAGGATCGTTCAGCACGTTGCCCCGAATGGACGTGTGTTCAACGGTGCGTGAGCGACTAAGTTCTCTGTGAGGCCACCGGGGGGACGCACGAACAGCGTTTCTGACGGCCGCATCGGGTCTGGGGGGATCCAAACCGTGAGCGCGGTTTGCGCTGCCCTCGTTTCGGTGTGCCGTCAACGGCCGCGACATGAGGGGTTATCGCAATGAAAACGATGAGGCTTTCGGCACTGGCGGCCATCACCGCCACCGCAGCGTTGCTGGCGACGGCCGCGCCGTCGCTCGCGCAGGGCAACACCGGCCCGTCGGCGTTCACGCCAGAGGTCAAGGCGCTGATGGCGACGCAGGACAAACTCCACAAGATCGCCGAGCGGGTGGAGAGAGGCAACGGCTTCAGCGGCTTCCACGTGGACGCGGGCAGCAAGACGCTCAACGTCTACTGGAAGGGCAAGGCCCCCTCCAAGGTCGGCGCGGCCGCGGCCGTCGCCAAGGCGCAGGGCCTGACCGTGAAGGTCCACTCCGCCAAGTACTCGCAGGCAGAGCTCAAGGCCGAGGCCGCGCGCCTGGTCAAGAGCAACGGCTCGATCCAGAGCATCGCCGCCAAGTACGACGGCAGCGGCCTCGCGGTCAAGCAGGCGGCGGCCGGCTTCTCCGCGCAGTCGGCCCTCCAGAGCTCGGTCGCCGTCGAGGTGGAGGCCGGCGAGGTCGAGCTCGCCGCGTCCCGTCTCGTGGACTCCGCGCCCTACAAGGGCGGCGCGTACATCGAGAACTACTCCGGCGGCGTCGTGCAGGGTTCCTGCAGCTCCGGCTTCGCGGCGATCAGCAACTCCACGGGCGCCGACAAGCTCCTCACGGCCGCGCACTGCGGTGACAGCGGGAGCTACTTCACCAACGGCAACCTCGACTTCATCGGCTCGGTCGAGAGCCGCTCGGTGGCCTCGGACAGCGAGATCATCAACGCCACCGGTCAGCCCCGCGTGTGGATCGGCGACTCGATCCAGACCGAGCTGAGCCAGCCGACGGCGAACCAGTACGGCCTCGACGTCGTCGGCGCCACCGCCACGCTGCCCGGCGACTGGCTGTGCGACTCCGGCTCGTTCTCCGGCACCATCTGCGACATCCGCGCGGTGCAGACCGGCCTGACGATCTGCCTCAGCGACTTCGGCTGCGTGAACAACTCGGTCGAGGCGGTGCACCAGGGCGGCTACAGCGCGGGCGGCAACGGCGACAGCGGCGGCCCGGTCTTCTCCGTGCAGCCCGGCGACAAGCTCGTCGCCCGCGGCACCCTGACCGCGATCTCGATCGCGGCAGCCGACCTCCGCCAGTGCAGCGGCGTGCCCGCGGAGAACGGCCGCAGGTGCTCGCAGCGGATCATCTACCCGGACATCACGGCCCAGATGGCCGACCACAACATCCGGATCAAGACGATCTCCTGACGTACCACCGAACGGCGGGTCCGAGTCCAGTGTGGACTCGGGCCCGCCGTTCGCACATCACCGCAACCAAGCCTGGGGGAACACCGGATGAAGACCAAGAAGCTCTCCGCATTGGCGGCGATCACCGCCACAGCCGCGCTGCTGGCATCCGCCACGCCCGCACTCGCAGAGCACGAAGGACCGATCCCGGCCAGGGCGACCGCGCTCATGTCGGTCCAGGACGAACTCCACAAGATCGCCAAGATCGTCGGGAAGGGCAACGGCTTCAGCGGCTTCTACGTCGACGCCGCCGCCAAGACGCTCAACGTCCACTGGAAGGGCAAGCCCCCCGCCAAGGTCGGCGCGGCCGCCGCCGTCGCCAAGGCGCAGGGCCTCATCGTGAAGGTCCACCCGGCGAAGTACTCGCGGGCCGAACTGGACGCGGAGGCCGCGCGCCTGCTGGCGACCGGCTCGATCCAGGGCATCGGCGCCAAGCACGACGGCAGCGGCCTCAGGGTCACGCGGAAGGTGGGCCTGTCAGCTCAGGCCGCGGTGCCGGTGCGGAGCACGGTGCCGATCGACCTGGAGACCGGCACCGCCGAACTGGCCGCCTCCCGCTACCGGGACACCTCGCCGTACAAGGGCGGCGGGTTCATCAGCTACGAGACCGACGGCCGGCCGCAGGGCGCCTGCAGCACCGGCTTCGCCGTGATCGACAACGCCTCGAACAGGGACGGGTTGCTGACCGCGGTGCACTGCGGCTGGCTGGGCACCCGCTACCACAACGGAGCCGGCCAACTGGTCGGCGAAGTCGGCAACGTGACGTACCAGTCGGACGCCGCCATCATCTTCGCCGCCGCCGAACCGAAGGTCTGGATCGGCGACTCCATCCGGAACGAGGCGAACCAGTACGGCCTCGACGTCGTCGGCGCAGCCGAGACGCTCCCCGGCGACTTCGTGTGCACGTCAGGCGCGTTCTCCGGCACGATCTGCGACATCCGCGTCACCGAGACCGGCCTCAACCACGACTTCCCCGGCTGGGGTCTGTTCTTCGGCCTGGCGGAGGCGGTGCACACCGGCGGCTACAGCGCCGGCGGCAACGGCGACAGCGGCGGCCCGGTCTTCTCCGTGCGGCAGCCAGGCGACAAACTGGTCGCCCGCGGCACCCTGACCGCGTTCTCGACCAGGTCCTCCGACATCCGCCAGTGCAGCGGCGTACCGGCGGAGCACGGCCGCAAGTGCTCGCAGCGAATCCTCTTCCCGGACATCACCGACCAGCTGCGCAACATGAACGCCAAGATCAAAACGATCTCGTGACCACCGGCTCGCCCGCTGGAACTGAAAAGACTTTCAAATCCTCCAGCGGGCGAGCAGCACCTCCCCGCCACGCTCCATCCGGTGGTCACCCCCGCTGAGCACGTAGCCTGGGTCTCGTGGTCTCGCCGCTCCCGACTCCCCCAGCCCGCCGCCCCCGCTCCGGCAACGTCTTCGGCCGCCTCGTCCTGGTGCTGCTGTTGATCGTCGTGGTGGCCGCGGGCGCCTGGGGCCTGGGCGC
>JASLAV010000455.1 GCA_030146905.1 Lentzea sp.
GGTGCACGACGGCGTGGCCCTTGCCGCGCGCGATCATCCAGCGGTTCACCGGCACCGTCACGACGAACGCGACGGCCAGCGAGAACGCCAGCGCCGTCCAGAACAGCCAGTGCGCGACGCCCGCGTCCATGGCGCCGGGCACGAGCAGCATCACGGCGTTGTCGACGACCTCCATCACGGCGATGGAGACCGTGTCCGCGGCCAGCGCGACGCCGATGGCCGCCTTGAACGCGAGACCCGACCGCAGCACCGGGCGGATCGTCAGCGAGTAGCCGAACACGAACGCGAGCACCACGGCCAGCACGATCGTGGCGAGGTTTCCCCAGCCCAGCGCCGTGCCGATGACCATGCCGAGCACCTCGCCGATCGCGCAGCCGGTGAGGCAGTGCAGCGTCGCGGAGACCGCCTGCCTGGTCAGGCTCGTGGGTGGGTGGTCCATCTCGTCCTCCTTCGGGGTCGACCCGAACATACCCCTAGGGGGTACCCGTGACAAGCCATACCCCCGTAGGGTGTCCGCCGCGACGACGCACCGGTTCGCCCGACGGTCCCCGTGCCATCATGGCGATCATGACGCTCACCTTCGCGGTCATCCCCACCCACGACCGCCCGGCGGAGCTGCGTCAGACCCTCACCTCGCTCGGCCTTCCGCCGGAACGGGTCCTGGTGATCGACAACGCCGGCACCCCGCCCGTCACCGGTGTCCCCGCACAGGTCGTCCGCGACGAGGAGCAGCCGCCGAACATCAGCCGGCTGTGGAACACCGGCCTGGACTGGGCGCACGAACGGGCCGCCGGGGAGAAGTACGCGGTGGCCGTCCTGAACGACGACCTGGTGCTGCCACCGGGTTTCCTGAGCGCCATGACCGCGGCGCTCGACCGGTACGGGGCCACGATCGCCTACCCCGACCGGTCCGGTGACAACGACGACTGGCACAACACCACGCAGGGACCGGTGCCCAAGCCGCACAGGATGACCGGGTACGCGTTCGTGCTCGACGGGCGGGCGGGGCTGCGCGCCGACGAGCGGTTCCGCTGGTGGTACGGCGACGACGACCTGGAATGGCGGGCGCAGGCGCTGGGCGGCACGGTCAGGGTGGGCGGTGTCACCGTGGAACACCTCTACAGCAACGCCTCCACCTACGGCAACCCGGTGCTGAACGCCCAGACCGAAGTGGACGCCCAGGCCTTCATCGCCAAGTGGGGCCGCCCGTCCTGGATCTTCCCGTGACGGCTAGTCGATCTGGGTCAGCGCGAGGCCGCCCGCCATCAGCACGAGGCACGCCAGGCCGTGCACCCACGGGTTGCGGACGAGCAGCGCCACGAACTCCCGCAGGAACGCGCTCGGCACGAAGTACCACGCCGTGGGCGCGCCGATGACCTGCAGGCGCAGGCCCTGGTTGCGGGAGAGCACGGCGGTGCGGAACACGTGGTAGTTGTTCGTGACCGCGACGACCCGGCCGGTGTGGCCTCGTTCGACCAGCAGGGCCTTGCTGTAGCGGAGGTTCTCCTCCGTCGTGGTGGCCTGGTCCTCCATCACGATCTCGTCGGCGGGCACGCCGCGCTCGACGAGGTACTCGCGCATCGCGAAGGCCTCCGACACCTGCTCGTCCGCGCCCTGACCACCGGTCACGACGATCACCGGTGTCCTGCCCGCCGCGCGGTCGCGGTGGTAGAGCCGCATCGCGCGGTCGAGCCGGTTCGCCAGCAGCTGGGGCACGCGGGACCCGACGAGACCGGCGCCGAGCACGACGATGCCGTCGAACCCGCTGCGGCGGCCGGTGCGCCCGTAGACCACCGAGTACAGCAGCAGGCTCACGAACAGGAACGCGATGTAGGCGGAGACCAGGAACAGGCCGATCGCGATGCCGCGGATCCAGTCGTTGGGCTGGCTGATGCCCCAGCCGAAGTACACCATCTCGCCCAGCAGGGCGATGCCGGCGAGCAGCGACAGCAGGTTGCCCAGCGAGCGGCCCTCACGGCGGACCATGACCACGCCGTTGGCCAGCAGGGCGAGCGGGAGCAGCAGCAGGCCGAACACGGCCAGCAGGAAGGCGAGCGCCAGCGGCAGGTTCAGCACCGGGTTGTCCCGCCCGACGTCCGCGACCAGCAGCAGGAGCATCACCAGCGCGATGCCGAGCCAGATCGCGTTGCTCAGCCTGCGCCGGTCGCGCACCATCCCGTAGGCGAAGAGGGTGGCGGGGATGAGGAAGAGCAACGCGGCGAGCACCGCGCAAGAGTAATACCGGTGATCACTCGGTGCTCTCGGGCTCCTCGACCGGCTTCGGGCGCGGCCTCAACCGCACCGCGCCCGTCGTCAGGTCGAGCGGACCGGTTTCCTCGTAGTCCTCACCGGTGCCGGCGTCCGTCGCCTCGCGACGGACCTTCGGCCCGGGGAACAACTCACCCAACTGTCCCATGCCTGCGAGGTTACTCTCAGAACACGACGACGAGCAGCAGGAGCACGGCGAGCACGGCGATGACGGGGATCATCCACTTCGCACCCTGCGGCTTGCGGTAGTGGCTGCGGACCGTGGTCGTGCGGAAGAAGCTGAACGGCGCACTGCGGCGGTGCCGGCGAACCCAAGGCATCTCGTCCTCCTGACGGTGGGCTTGTCAGGTCGGGGATACCCAGGTTTGTAGCCTGCTCTGTACTCCGTCCAGCCCAACCTCGACCATTTCGCGGTCTCCGAGGTCGTTGCCGCGCAGAACCTCGTGCCACGGCCCTAGCTTGTGCCAGGTCAGCGCCCGCTCCCGCAGTTCGGCGGTGACGCCGTAGGTGTCGGAGAGCGCGTCCGCGAACTCGGGTGAGGTGGAGTGCAACGCCCAGGCGAGGTCGATCGCGGCGTCGCCGATGTGCAGGTCGCCGAAGTCGATGACGCCGGTGAGCACGCCGTCGCGGCCGAGCACGTGCTCGGGGCCGAGGTCGCCGTGGACGACCGTGTCCGCGGGCAGGTCGTCGAGCCTGGCGAGCAGCTCCTCCGCGCCGGGCACCCGCACCTCCGCCCGGAACCGCTCGACCGGCAGGCGCGTCGGTCCCGCTCCGAGCCGGACGGCCTCGTCGACGGGTGCCGCGTGCAGGGCCAGGAGGAACTCCCCCAGCTGCCTGCCCATCGCCGCATCCCAGGTGGACAGTTCGCCGCCGGGCACGAGCTCGTGGCGGACCACGACCGGCGAGGTGGACACGACCACCGGCACCGGAACGGGCAGCGGCAGCCGGGGTGCGAGCCACGGCATCACCACGGACTCGCGCACGAGCTGCGGCTCGATGTCGGGGCGGCGCGGCCGTCGTTCCACCCAGCGCCCGCCGACCAGGAAGGCGGTGCTGTCCCACCCCTCGCCCAGGTACGTCACGCGCCCAGTGTGGCCCGGAGTGCAGAATTCGCGAATGGCCGCTTCCGTGTCCTCCAAGCTGCTCTCGCTGCTCGGCACGTTCGACGCCCGTCACCGGCGTCAGACGCTCAGCGGCATCGCGCGGCGCTGCGGGCTGCCGATCAGCACGGCGCACCGGCTGCTGGCCGAGCTGGAGGCGTGGGGTGCCGTGCGGAGGCTGGAGTCCGGCGAGTACGTGATCGGCAGGCGGATCTGGCGGCTGGGGCTGCTGGCGGCGGGCGAGGTGGACCTGAGCCGGGTCGCGGAGCCGTTCCTGCACGACATCCACGCGGCCACGCGGGCGGTGGTGCACCTGGCCGTGCGGGAGGGCGCCGAGGTCCTGTACCTGGACCGGGTGTCGGGGCACGCGTCGGTGCCGATCGTGAGCTCCGCGGGCAGCCGGTTGCCGTTGCACGCGACCGGGGTCGGGAAGGTGTTGCTCGCGCACGCGCCCGCGGAGGTGCAGGACGAGGTGCTCACGCACGGCCTGACGCGGCTCACGGCGTACACGGTCACCGAACCGGCGCGGATGCGGGCGCAGCTGCACCGGATCCGGCGGGACGGCTACGCGCAGACCTTCGAGGAGATGACGCTCGGGGCGTGCAGCGTCGCGGTGCCGGTCGAGGTGGACGGGCACGTCATCGCGGCACTGGGCATCGTGGTGCCGGACCTGCGCAACGTGCGGGCGCGGCTCGTGGCGGCACTGCAGGTGGCGGCACGCGGCATCGGCCGGACGCTGGAGCCCGGTTTCCACCCACCGGAAGGAACGCTTGGGTGAGCCGGGCCTTTACCTGTTGAATCTTCAACCGTGGCAAGCGAATCACGGCAGCTCCTCATCGGCGGCGACAGCGTTCCGGCGCTCGAAGGCCGCACCACCGACGACCTCAACCCCTACACGGGCGAGGTCCACGCCGTAGTCGCCGCCGGCACGACAGCGGACATCACGCGCGCGGTCGACGCGGCGCAGGAGGCCTTCCCCGCGTGGGCGGCCACCACGCCGTCCGCCCGGCGCACGATCCTGCTGAAGGCGGCCGACGTGCTGGAGGCGCGGACACCGGACGTCGTCGCGCTCATGGCCGCCGAGGTCGGCGCTGTCGGCGGCTGGGCAGGGTTCAACGTCGTGCTGGCGGCGAACATCCTGCGCGAGGCGGCCGCCGCGGTGACCCAGCCCGTGGGTGAGGTGCTGGCGACGGAGACACCGGGCCGTCTGTCGCTCGCCGTCAGGGAACCGCTCGGCGTCGTCGCGGCGTTCGCGCCGTGGAACGCGCCGGTCATCCTGAGCACGCGGGCCGTCGCGGCGCCGCTCGCCGCCGGCAACACCGTGGTGCTCAAGCCGAGCGAGGACGCGCCCATCGCGGCGGGGCTGCTGATCGCCGAGGTGCTGCACGAGGCGGGACTGCCCGCGGGCGTGCTCAACGTCGTGACGAACGCGCCGGAGGACGCCGCGGAGGTCGCCAAGGCGCTGATCACCGACCCGCGCGTGCGCGCCGTGAACTTCACCGGCTCCACCGAGGTCGGGCGGATCGTCGGAACCCTTGCGGCACAACACCTCAAGCCCGCCGTGCTGGAGCTCGGCGGCAAGAACTCGCTGCTGGTGCTGGAGGACGCCGACCTCGACCACGCGGTCGACGCGGCGACGTTCGGCGCCTTCCACAACGCGGGCCAGATCTGCATGTCGACCGACCGCGTGCTGGTGCACCGGTCGGTGGCGGAGGAGTTCACCGCGAAGCTCGCCGCCAAGGTCGGCTCGCTGCCGCACGGCGACCCGTCCGACCCCGGCACCGTCATCGGCCCGGTCATCAACCCGCGGTCCGCCGACCGCGTGCGGAACCTCGTCGCGGAGGCCGTCGAGAGCGGCGCCCGCGTCCGCACCGGCGGCGGCGACAGCGGCAGCGCGACCGTGCTGGACAACGTCACGCCGGACATGCGGATCTTCCGGGAGGAGATCTTCGGACCGGCCGTCATCGTCGTGCCCGTCGCCGACGACGACGAGGCCGTGGCCGTCGCGAACGACACCGAGCACGGCCTCACCGCGGGCATCATGACCGAGGACCCGCGGCGCGGGCTCGCGCTGGCGCAGCGCATCCGGACCGGCATCGTGCACGTCGGCAACCAGACCGTGGACGACGAACCGCAGGCGCCGTTCGGCGGGGTGAAGGCCAGCGGCTACGGCAGGTTCGGCGGCCGGTGGGGCATCGAGGCGTTCTCGGCGACCCGGTGGGTCACGATCGCGGGCGAGCACGGCCACTTCCCGTTCTAGGACAGCAGACCCGCGTCCACGTAGGACGAGACGAACAGAGCGGGCCCCTGACGAAAGTCAGGGGCCCGCCCGGTCCGAACTGCGATCAGTGACCCGCGGCCATCTCCGCCGCCAGCCTGTCGTCACCGCTCTGCTCCTTGAGCGGCTTCTCCTTGATGAAGAGCACCGCCAGCAGCGCGAGCACCGCGAACGGCACGCCGACCAGGAAGATCTCGGCCGTCGCCGTCGCGTAGATGTCGGCGATCACGGCCTTGACCTCGGGCGGCAGCACCGAGATGTCCGGCACCTGGTCGCCACCGGTGAGGCCGCCCACCGGGCCGAACTTCTCGGCCGCGAGCGACGAGACCTTGCTGGCGAGCACCGCGCCCAGCGCCGAGACGCCGATCGCGCCGCCCAGCGAGCGGAAGAACGTCAGCGTCGACGTGGTGGCGCCGAGGTCCTTGGCCGGCACGTCGTTCTGCGCCGCCAGCACCAGGTTCTGCATCAGCAGACCGACACCGACGCCGAGCACGAACATGTGGACGGACACCATGAGCACCGTGGTCTGGGCGGTGATCGTGGACAGCAGCAGCATGCCGCCGACCATGACGATCCCGCCGGAGACCAGGAACGCCTTCCACTTGCCGAACTTCGTGATCATCTGACCGGCCACGGTGGACGAGATCAGCAGGCCGAAGATCAGCGGCAGGCCGAGCAGGCCGGCCTGCGTCGGCGTCTTGCCGAGCGCGAGCTGGAAGTACTGCGAGAGGAACACCGTGCCGCCGAACATCGCGACGCCGACCAGGGCGCTCGCGATGATCGCCAGCGAGACGGTGCGGTTGCGGAAGATCGACAGCGGCACGATCGGGTCGTGCGCGGTGGCCTCGACGCGGACCGCCGCGACGAGCAGCAGGACGCCCAGTGCCACCAGGCCGGCGGTCCAGCCCGACCACCAGTCGAACTTCTGACCGGCGAGCGAGGACCAGATCAGCAGCGTCGAGACACCGGACACGATGAGGAACGCGCCCAGGTAGTCGATCTTCGTGTCCTCCTTGCGCACGACCGGCAGGCGCAGGGTGCGCTGGAGCAGCAGGATGGCGGCGATGGTGAACGGGATGCCGATGAAGAAGCACCAGCGCCAGCCGAGCCACGAGATGTCGACGAGGAGACCGCCGATGAGCGGGCCCGCGACGGTGCCGACGCCGAAGACGGCGCCGAACATGCCGGAGTACTTGCCGAGCTCGCGCGGCGGGATCATCGCGGCCATCACGATCGTGGCCAGCGCCGTGACGCCACCGGCGCCGAGGCCCTGCACGACGCGGCTGATGATGAGCATCTCGACGTTCTGCGAGAAGCCGGCGATCAGCGAGCCCACCACGAAGAGGCTCAGCGACGCCTGGATCAGCAGCTTGCGGCTGTAGAGGTCGGCGAGCTTGCCCCACAGCGGCACGGTCGCCGTCATCGCGAGCAGCTCGGCGGTGACGATCCACGCGAAGATCGACTGCGAGCCCTTCAGCTCGGCGACGATGCGCGGCAGCGCGTTCGACACGATGGTGCTGGCCAGGATCGACACGAACATGCCGAGCATGAGGCCCCACATGGCCTGCACGACGTCGCGTCTGCTGTGTGTTGGTGTCACTTCTGCTTCGGTGCTCATGAGGTTCCCCCTTCGTCGTGGTACGTCGGCGCGTGAGCCAGCCCGGTGCCGAACAGGTCGAGCGCCTCACCGACCAGCCGGCCCAGCGTGACGCCGTCGTCGCACGCCCACCGCGTGACCGCGCAGCGGAACGCGGCGCTGCCCGCGGAGACCAGCAGCCGCGGGTACAGGTGGGACCCTGGCAGCCCTGCCCGTCGTGCCACCGCGTCCGCGAGCAGCTGCTCGGACTCCACGTTGCTGGCGAACGCGCGGACCAGCAGGTCGGGCCGCTGCATCAGGACTTCCTTGCGCAGCAGCCACAGGTCGCGTGCGTTGTCCAGCTCGTCGGTGATCTCGGCGAGGACCGAGGACCGGTACGCCTCGAACGGCGAGACCTCGTCCGGCGCGGCGAGGATGCGCTCGGCCATGCGCGGGCCCGCCTCCGGGTCCGCGCCGATCAGCGCCTCGTCCTTGCTCGTGAAGTAGTTGAAGAAGGTCCGCACCGAGACGTCGGCCTCGGCGGCGATCTCCTCCACGGTGACGTGGTCGTAGCCCCTCTCGGCGGAGAGGCGCACCGTCGCCCGCTCGAGCGCGGCACGCGTGCGGCGCTTCTTGCGGTCGCGCAGGCTCTCCCCCGGCTGATTCACGAGGAGACAGTACAGGATCTTTTTGCAGTCACTGCAACTTTGCAGAGTGTGAAATACGTCGCCTACGACCAGGGGGTTTTCGGCTTCTCCTGGAGCTCGCCGTCGACGTGGAGATCGACCTTCTCACTGTAGAAGCACGCCATACCAGCGATTTTCTGGCTCTCGGGCAGCGGCGAGCGGTAGATCCAGACGAGGTCCTCGTGCAGCTTCCCGCCGATCTCGACCGACCAGTAGGTGGCCGTGCCCTTGTACGGGCACTGCGTCCGGGTGCCCGACGGCCTGAGCAGATCGAACCGGACATCGCTCAACGGCAGGTAGTACCGCGGCGGAAGGCTCGTCTCGAACAAAATCCGGGGCTGCGACGACGCCGCCAGCGTCACCCCGTCCACCGCCACCCGCACGTGCCGCGAGCTGTTCAGGATGTCGACCCGCTTGTACGGGTCGCGCGGGTGGACGTAGATCGGCTCGTCCTCCTCCAGCCACTCGTCCATGGCCGCGAACCCGAACCGGACGAGGTCCCGCAGCTCCTCGATCGGCGAACCGGGGTACGTCAGCGCCGCCGCCGTGGCGGTGCCTCCCGCCGTGACGACGTCGTGGACCACGCCGTCGCCCCTGCTCGGCGAGTGCCGCGTCTCCCC
>JASLAV010000211.1 GCA_030146905.1 Lentzea sp.
GGCGGCCCTGACCCGCTCCGCCCGCATGGCGGTGACGGCGGGCAGGTCCAGCGGCGCGAGCTTCGTGCCCGTGGCCCACTCGATCAGCATGTCCGCGAGCTGCGGGTTGCGCGGCAGCACCGGGCCGTGCAGGTAGGTGCAGACGATCCGGCCCTGCACGGCGCCCTCGACGCTGCCGTCGTTGCCGGTGCCGACCTTGACGTGCGCGAGCGGCCGGGCGGCCGGGCCCAGCACAGTGCGGCCCTGGTGGTTCTCGAACCCGGAGAGGACGCCGGAGAACAGGCCGTCCGCCGGCTCCGCCAGCACCTCGCCGATCGCACGGCTGCCGCCCGCGTGCGAGGTCGAGTCGATCAGGCCCATGCCGGGGTGGGTCACGTTGTCGGCACGGGTGAAGCTCTCGCCGAAGATCTGGATGCCGGCGCAGACGCCCAGCACCACGGCGTTCTTCGTGACGGCGCGCTGCAGGCCGGGGTGCTCCCGCAGGTGCTTCACCGCCAGCGTCTGCGCGGTGTCCTCGCCGCCGCCGACGACGTAGATGTCGCACGAGTCGGGCACCGGCTGGCCGTAGTTGATCGGCACGATCTCGGCCTTGATCCCGCGCCACGCCATGCGCTTCTCGAGCACCACGGCGTTGCCGAAGTCGCCGTACGTGCCGAGGAGATCCGGCAGCACGAGCGCGATCTGGACAGTCGACTCACTCATCAGCGGCAGCCCTGGCATTCAAGTCGCGGAACGCGGTGTAGTTGGCGATGACCTCGACCGCCCCCTGTGGCATCTGGTCGATGGCCTTCAACGGGTCCTGCACGATCGTGTGCTGGACCTCGGCGTAGGTGAGGCGGACGGCGAGATCGGTCGCGCGCTCACCGGACGCGATGACCGTGCGGCCCTGCAGGCGCTCGAAGGGGACGTCCCACAACCAGCTCAGGTCGCGGCCGTCGGCCTCGTTGGCGTTGATCACCAGGACGGCCGGGTGGTCGGCCTCCCTGACGACCGTGAGGGTCTCGCTCCAGCCGGCCGGGTTCTTGCTGAGCAACAGGCGCGCGCTGCGGCCGTTGCGCTGGATCGTGCGGTAGCGGCCGCTCACGTTGGAGACACCGCGCAGGCGGCGGACGGCCTCCTCGGTGGGCACCCCCATCGCGCTCGCGGCGGCGGACGCCATGACGGCGTTGGCCTGGTTGAACTTGCCGGGCAGCGTGAGGCGCAGCTCCACCTTCTGGTGCTCCGGCGTGATCATCGCCTCGTCGGCGGTGATCCAGCTCGGGTGCGGGCGCGAGAGGTCGCAGCCGGTGCAGTGCCAGTGCTCGCCCTGCCAGCGGATCGGGTTGCCGCAGCGGGGGCAGCTCGCCGAGTCGTGATGCCAGCCGGTGCCGGTGGCGACCCAGACGACCTTCGCCGCGTTCCAGGCCGCGCTCGTCACCATCACGTCGTCGCAGTTGGCGATGATCGTGCAGTCGCGCAGCAGCGAGATCGCGTCGCGCAGCGACCGCTCGATGGTGCGGACCTCGCCGACCCGGTCGAGCTGGTCGCGCGACAGGTTCAGGATCACGGCCACCGCCGGGTTGCTGGCACCGGCGACGGCGGGGAAGTAGCCCTCGTCGCACTCCAGCACCGCGTACGGCGCGTCCGGCTGCTTCGAGAGCGCCGTGACGTGGCCGTCCGGCATGTTGGCGCCGCTGTGGTTCGTGGCGACCTCGCCCAGCGCACCGACGGCCCTGGCGAGCATCATGGTGCTGGTGGTCTTGCCGTTGGTCCCCGTCACGACGGCGACCCTGCGGCCCTGGGTCAGACGGTTGAGCGCCTGCGGGTCGAGCTTCAGCGCCACCCGGCCGCCGATCATGCCGCCGGCGCCGAGACCCATCTTCTGGGACAGCGTGGAGCTCAGGTTGCCCAGCTTCACGGCGGCTGCGGTGCGCAGGGGGAGGCGGGCGGGGGAATCGTTCACCCCGGCGATGCTACCGGCGTTGCCGTCCGCCCCTTTTCCGGCGGTGGTTGCGTTGGTGTGAACCGGGGTTCGGTACAACTAGCGACTCAGCGCGCGCAACGTGCGGATCAGCTCGGCGGTCGGCAGCTGGCAGAGCTGCGCCATGTTCTCCAGCGCCGGCAGGTCGAGGTGGATCTCCGACGAGGCACCCGGTGGGAGGACGTGCAGTCGTCCGGCCGCCCACCGCTTGAGCGGCAGCAGGCGCGGGTTGTCGGTGATGGCGACCGCCGTGAGGCTCAGCGTCAGGTGCCCGGCGGGGGTGTCGCCGAAGAAGCGCTCGTGCACGCGGGCGAGGACCTCGTGCGCAGGGACGTCGAGCGCGTGGCAGATCTCCACCAGGCGCACGACGGAGCACTGGCGCGTGCCGAGCTCGTAGGTGGCCAGCGTCTGCAGCGAGATCTCGGTCTGCAGCCGCTTGTTGAGCTCCTTGCGAGTCCATCCGCGCTGCTTGCGAAGGCTGCGGATCTCATCACCGAGCACGCGCTGGTACGCCACCGTGTCGATTTGGCCTGTCGCGGATTGCACTGGTCCCTCCACCCCGTGAGCGGGTCTCACGGTGATGGAAGGCGCTAGAGCTTCGTCGCTTACGCAACTTGTCGGGAGAATCCCCCGAACGGGCTACAACTCTCTACTCTGGGTATCAGTTCACGCAGCGCACGCCGTCCGCGGTGATGGGTTTGGGTGCGTTCGGGTCTGCCGGTGGCTGCTGCCGCGCACCGTCCAAGTTGAGCAGCGGGGAGCCGGCGAAGCCCTGCGCGCCGGGGCCCGAGTAGTCCGAGCCGAGGAAGACGCGGGCCGTGCCCGCCGGGATGTCCACGTCCTCCTCGACCGGCATGCCGCCGAGGACGTTCTGGACGGCGTCGGCGCCCGCCTCGCCGCCCTTGCCGTAGCGGACGACCGACTTCGTCATGGACTCCGCGTTGCCCGTCTGGCCGGACTTGAAGCCCTTCGCGACGAGCGCCTGCAGCACCTGGTTCGCGAGGCCGCGGACACCCGAGGCGTTGCGGACGTCGACGGTCACCGTGGAGTTGTCGAACTTCGGGTCCGGCGCGGTGGAGGACGCGGGCGCCTTGCCGAGGTTCTTCACGAACCTGCGCACCTCGGCCTCGTCGACCTCGACCGCGGAGCCGTCCTCCCTGGTCTGGAGGTCGGGGTTGCCCGTCGGGATCGTCTGGAACGTCATGTTGCCGCCCGACATGTCCTTCATCTGCAGGGCGAACTTGGTGATGTCCCAGCCGTCGTCGAGCACGATCGCGCCGCTGACGGCCTTGATCATGTCGTTGCGCTTGGTGCTGTCGGTGAGCACGCCCGCCGACAGCATCTTCTTGGCGAGGCCCGCCATGAAGACCTGCTGGCGCACGACGCGGTCGAGGTCGCCCATGGGCAGGCCGTGGCGCTGCCGGACGAACGCCAGCGCGTTCTTGCCCTCGATGGTCTGCGGGCCCGCCTTGAAGTTCGCGCCGGAGAGGCTGTCGCGGACGGCGGCGTTGAGGCACACGTCGATGCCGCCGATGGCCTTGGTGATGTCGTAGAAGCCGACGAGGTTGACCTCGGCGTAGTGGTCGATCTTGGTGCCGGTGAGGTCCTGGACGGTCTCGATCAGGTTGTTCGCGCCGGCCTTGCGGGACTCCATCTCGACCTCGGGACCGCTCTTGCCGCTGCCCTTCAGCTTCTCGGCCGTCTGGTTCTTGGCGTAGCCGTAGGCAGAGTTGATCTTGTGCTTGCCGAAGCCGCCCGCGATCTTCACGTAGGAGTCGCGCGGGAACGACACGGCGTAGGCCTTGCCGCTGTCGTTCGGGATGTGCAGCAGGATCAGCGTGTCGGTGTTGAAGCCGCCGTCGTCGCTGCCGCCCGCCTGCAGCTCGTTGAGGATGTGCTGCGGCAGCGGGTTGCCCTTGGAGTCGGTGCGGCTGTCCATGCCGACCAGCATGATGTCGATCGCGCCGTCGGCGGGGCGCTCGCCCGCGTCCGCGAGGTTCAGGTCCTGTTTGGTCAGACCGTCGGTCAGCGAGGCGAGGTTCTGCCACGCGACACCGGTGACCACGAGGACCGCCGCGGACAGCATGCTCACGAAGACCTTGGCGCCGGTGGACGCGCCGCGCTGGGCGGCGCTCTGGCGGCGGGCGGGGGCCGGCTTGGGTCGCGGCCGGGGCGCGGGTGTCTTCGCCGCGGTCCTCACCGGACTCTTCGCAGGGGTCTTCGCCTCGGCCGGTGTGGTGCGGACCGTGGGGCGGTCGGCCACCGGGCTCCTGCGGGCCGCGGGCGGTTCGATCCGGCGCGGCGGTTCGCGGCGTGGCGGCTCCACCCGCTTCGGGGGCTCCCGCCTCAGCGGATCGGCCTTGCCGGGCTGCTTGCGCGGGGCCTCAGACCCGCGCGGGGGCACCGGCGGGCGGCGGGCCTGCCCCGCCTGGGGACGAGGGGTGGCGGAGGGTCGCCTGGGAGTTCCGTTGGGTTCTCCTGGCCTCGGCGGCCGGTTGTCCACACCCACTCCTCTCGCTACTTCCCGGTACACCAAGTAGACGTACGGGGACGCCACCCGGTTGTGCACAGCGTGACACAGTGCGCGAAGTCACCAGATCCAGGCCCCGTGACCAGGGGTTTTGTCTGTTTCGTAGACTCGTCGCCGTGTTGACGATGCAGGACGCGCTGCTCGCGCTGACCAAGTACTGGACCGACCGAGGTTGCATCGTGGTGCAGCCGTTCAACACCGAGGTCGGGGCGGGAACGCTGAACCCGGCCACCGTCCTGCGGGTGCTGGGTCCCGAGCCGTGGCGCGTCGCCTACGTCGAGCCGTCCGTTCGACCCGACGACGCCCGCTACGGCGAGAACCCGAACCGGCTGCAGACCCACACGCAGTTCCAGGTGATCCTCAAGCCCGACCCGGGCGACCCGCAGGAGCTCTACCTCGGCTCGCTGGAGGCGCTGGGCATCGACGTCCGCGCGCACGACGTCCGCTTCGTCGAGGACAACTGGGCCTCGCCCGCGCTGGGCGCGTGGGGCCTGGGCTGGGAGGTCTGGCTCGACGGCCTGGAGATCACCCAGTTCACGTACTTCCAGCAGGCCGGCGGCATGACGCTCGACCCGGTGTCGGTGGAGATCACCTACGGCATCGAGCGGATCATGATGGCGCTGCAGGGCGTCGACCACTTCAAGAAGATCGCCTACGCGCCCGGCATCTCCTACGGCGAGGCGTTCGGCCAGGCCGAGTACGAGATGTCG
>JASLAV010000280.1 GCA_030146905.1 Lentzea sp.
CACCCCCACCGGCCGCAAGCTCGCCGCCCTGCCCGTCGACCCGCGCCTGGGCCGCATGGTGCTCGAAGCCGACACCACCGGCTGCCTGCGCGAGGTGATGATCATCGCCGCGGCGCTGTCCATCCAGGACCCCCGCGAACGGCCGGCGGACCAGCAGGAGGCCGCGACCCAGCAGCACGCGCGGTTCGTCGACAAGGACTCCGACTTCGTCACGTTCCTCAACCTGTGGGAGTACCTCAAACAGCAGCAGCGCGAGCTCAGCGGCAACCAGTTCCGCAAGCGCTGCAAGGCCGAGTTCCTCAACTACCTGCGGGTGCGCGAGTGGCAGGACATCTACCTGCAGCTGCGGCAGGTCGCCAAGCAGATCGGCATGCACCTGGGCGACCAGCCAGGCGACCCGCGCAACATCCACATCGCGCTGCTGTCGGGGCTGCTCAGCCACATCGGCGTCAAGGACGTCCTCAAGAAGCAGGGCCCGAACGAGAAACGCCGTCCGCTCACGGAGTTCCTGGGTGCCCGCAACGCCAAGTTCGCGATCTTCCCCGGCTCCGCGCTGGCCAGGAAACCACCGCAATGGGTGATGGCCGCCGAGTTGGTGGAAACGAGCCGGCTGTGGGGGCGGATCGTCGCCAAGATCGAACCCGAGTGGGCCGAGCGGCTGGGCGAGCACGTCGTCAAACGCCAGTACTCCGAACCCCACTGGGAAGCCAAGCGCGGTTCCGTCGTCGCCCTGGAGAAGGTCACCCTCTACGGGGTGCCGATCGTCGCCGACCGCAAGGTCAACTACGGCCGCATCGACCCCGGGCTGTCACGGGAGCTGTTCATCCGCCACGCGCTCGTGCAGGGGGAGTGGACCACCCACCACCGGTTCTTCCACACCAACCGCGCCCTGCTCGAGGAGGTCGGGGAGCTGGAGAACCGGGCGCGGCGCCGGGACATCGTCGTCGACGAGGAGACGCTGTTCGAGTTCTACGACAAGCGCGTCGCCCCCGAGGTCGTCTCCGCACGGCACTTCGACTCGTGGTGGAAGAAGCAGAAGGACAAGAACCAGCTCACCTTCACCAAGGACATGCTGGTCAACGAGCGCGCCGACGTCAGCCCCGACGCCTACCCCGACCAGTGGCGACAAGGCGGGCTGACCCTGCCGCTGAGCTACCACTTCGAACCCGGCAGCCGCAACGACGGCGTCACCGTGCAGCTGCCGCTGCCGGCGCTCACCGCGATCGACGACGACGCGTTCTCCTGGCAGATCCCCGGGCTGCGCCACGACCTCGTCGTCGCGCTCATCCGGTCGCTGCCCAAGCAGATCCGCCGCAACTTCGTGCCCGTCCCCGACGTGGCCACCGCCGTGCTCGCGCGGATCAAGCCGGAGGAGACGTCGCTGCTCACCGGTGTCGAACGCGAGCTCAAGGCGTTGACCGGTGTGACGGTGCACCGCGAGGACTGGCAGCTCGACGCCGTGCCCGACCACCTCAAGCTCACCTTCCAGGTCGTCGACGAGCACAACCGCACCCTCGCCGAGGGCAAGGACATCGCCGCGTTGAAGGAGAAGCTGCGCGACAGGGTCCGCGAGTCGCTGAGCCAGGCCGCCGGGCACCTGGAACGCACCGGCCTGACGACGTGGGACTTCGACGCGCTGCCCCCGACGATCGAGCAACGGCAGTCCGGTATCACCGTCACCGCCTACCCCTCGCTCGTCGACCAGGGCGACACCGTCGCGATCAAGGTCCTCGACACCCCCGGCCGGCAGGCCTACGCGCACCGCCGCGGCGTGCGCCGGCTGTTGCTGCTGGGCATCAACTCACCCGTCAAACACCTGCAGCGCCACCTCGACAACGCCGCGAAGCTCGCGCTGACCCGCAACCCCCACGGCGGCGTCGCGGCCCTGCTCTCCGACTGCATCACCGCCGCCGTCGACCGGCTCATGGGCGAACCCGCCTGGGACGCCAAGTCCTACGCCGCCCAGCTCAAGAAGGTCCAGGCCGCGATCAACGACACCACCTGGGTCGTCGTCCAGGAGGTCCGCAAGGTCCTCGAAGCCGCCCACGAGGCCGAACTGAAGCTGTCCGGGCTCAAGGGCGCCCCCGACTCGGCCAACGACATCCGCGGACAGCTCAACTCGCTGGTGTACAAGGGTTTCGTGACGCGCACCGGCTACGACCGGCTGCCGGACCTCGTCCGCTACCTCAAGGGCATCGCGCGGCGCGTCGAAAAGCTGCCGGAGAACCCGCGGCGCGACCTCGAGTGGACCGCCACGGTCCACCAGGTGCACGCCGAGTACCGGGAGCTGCGGGCCCAGACGCCGGCCGACGAACCGTCACCGGAGCTGGACGAGATCCGGTGGATGATCGAGGAGCTGCGGCTGTCGTACTTCGCGCAGACCATCGGCACCCGCTACACCGTCAGCGACAAACGCATCTACAAGGCACTCGACGCCGTGCCGCTGTGACCCGTTGCGGGACCCGATACCGTGGAGCATGAACTTCCCGGGGGATTCCACGTGGGCGATCTCGAGCGGTGACGGCGGCACGTTCGCCCTGTTCGTGCGCGACGCGCTGGGCATCAGCACACCGGCGGCCGACGCCATACCGCCGCTGAGCCCGCCGGTCCCGCGGCTGACCGGCGCCGTGTACCCGCCGGAGATCATCGAGGACTGGGACCGGTGGTGGCGCGACTGCACCTCCACCGGAGCCGGCCGCGAACCCCTCGGCCTGCCCGAAGAACTACGCCCCGCCTACACGCGGTGGAGGGACGACCCGCGGTCACCGAAGGCCATGGCCAGGCGTGACGTCGCCAGAAGGTTCTCGGTCTCGCTGCACGAGCTGATCACCGAGCTCGAACGGGAACTGGGCCGCACGCCGATCTTCACGCTCGACGTGCTGCAGGTGCCGGTCGAAGGGCAGTTCTGGCGCCGCCTCGACCGGGAGAAGGTGCTCGTCTCCGAGGAGCTGATGTGCTCCCGCAACGTCATCGCGCCGCTGGAGTCAGTGATCCGCGACCTCGTCCGGTAGATCCTCACCCAGCAGGGCCTCGCCCGTGCGGTACAGCTGCGCGAGCAACGGCCGCAGCAGCAGTCCTCTCGCCGTCAGCGCGTACGACGTGCGCACCGGGAAGCCGGGGGAGCGGGAGCA
The DNA here is from genome assembly GCA_030146905.1 of Lentzea sp. Next base: position 3,132 of record JASLAV010000280.1, read on the forward strand.
CGACACGAGTCCCTGCGCGACGAGGGACTCCAGCCGCTCCGTCAGCACCTTCGCGCTCAACGACGGCAACCCGGCGCGCAGCTGCGAGAACGACCGGGGCCCGTGCGTCAGGTCGCGCAGCACCAGCGTCGCCCAGCGGCCGCTGATCGCCGCCAGCGCCACCTCCACCGGGCAGTCCGCCCTCGGCCGGTCCCAGGTCACCGTTTGGTGACCCACGTCGGTGGACGCAACGCTGTCGGCATGCACCCGACCAGTGTCGCCCACACCTTCGCCGGCGCGTTCAACACCGGGGACGCGGCCGCCGTCGACGCCGTCTACGAACCCGGCGGGCTCTTCGTCCCCGAACCCGGCACGACCGTCACCGGCGCCGCCCGCCGCGAGGCCAACCAGCGGTTCCTCGGCCTCGGCCTGCCCATCGACGTCCGGCCGCGGCACGTCTACGAACACGACGGCATCGCCCTGCTCATCGTCGACTGGACCATCGGCGACGTCACGGGTACCGCCACCGACGTCGCCCGCAGAGGAAGCGACGGCCGGTGGCGGTACGTGATCGACAACCCCTTCGGCACCGCCTAGGCGGCGGGCGGCTCCATCGCGCCGGTCATGATGGCCACCGCGTCCGACATCGACACCGACTTCGGGTCCACCACCGCCTTGCGGCGGCCCAGGCGCTGGATGTGGATGCGGTCGGCCACCTCGAACACGTGCGGCATGTTGTGGCTGATCAGGATCACCGGCAACCCGCGGTCGCGGACCTGCAGGATCAGGTCGAGCACCGCGCGGGACTCCCGCACCCCCAGCGCCGCGGTCGGCTCGTCCATGATCACCACACGGCTGCCGAACGCCGCCGCCCGCGCCACCGCCACGGCCTGGCGCTGACCGCCGGAGAGGGTCTCCACCGCCTGGCCGGGGTTCTGGATCGTCATGATCCCCAGCGCGTCGAGCTGACGGCGGGCCTCCTCCCGCATGCCCTGGCGGTCGAGCATCCGGAACACCGAGCCCAGCACCCCCTTGCGGCGCAATTCCCTGCCCAGGAACAGGTTCGCGGCGATGTCGAGCGACGGCGACACCGCCAGCGACTGGTGCACCGTCTCGATCCCCGCCCGACGGGCGTCCAGCGGCGTCGTGAACGACACCGGCTCGCCGTCGAGGAACACCTCGCCCTCGTCCGGCACCACCGCCCCCGACAGGGCCTTGATCAGCGACGACTTGCCCGCGCCGTTGTCGCCGATCACCGCGAGGATCTCACCCGGCAGCAGTTCCAGGTCCGAGCCCGCCAGCGCCGTCACCTTCCCGTACCGCTTGACCAGGCCGCTGGCCCGCAGGATCGGCGTGGTCATGCCTTCACCTTCCTGATCCACTGGTCCAGCGACACCGCCACGATGATCAGCACTCCCACCGCCATCGTCTGCCACAGCACGTCGACACCCGCGAGCGCCAGGCCGTTGCGGAACACCCCGACGATCAGCGCGCCGATCAGCGACCCCACCACCGCGCCGCGGCCGCCGAACAACGACGTCCCGCCGATCACCACCGCCGTGATCGAGTCCAGGTTGTCGGTCTGCCCCGCCTGCGGGCTCGCCGAGGCGATCCGGCCGATCAGCGTCCACGCCGCCACCGCGTAGATCAGCCCCGCCGTCGCGTACACGCTCAGCA
>JASLAV010000336.1 GCA_030146905.1 Lentzea sp.
GGCGGGTGGCCTCCCGGCCCCGGCGTCATCCGCGCCTGCCGCCCTCGTCCTCCGGCGGGTCGCTCGGCGGACGCTGGGACACCTCTTCCCCGGTCGGCGTCAGCGGTGCTCCGCTCTGTTCCTCGGCAGCACCTCGTTCCACCGTGCCGTCTTCGCGCGTCGGTTCGTCCACATCGGCCTCCTCGGCTGGTCGTGTTCGGCGGCGTCGCCCTGGTCAGGCGTCCGAATCTCACCCGGTGGGGCGAGCAGGCGCTCACAACGCCAGTTCGCCGCTCTTGAGCCAGCGAGCCAGGACGACGGAGGCGTCGTCCTGCAGAACGCCGTCCTGGTGTGCCAGCACAGCTTTGACCAACCGCCGGACCGTCTCCGGCGGTGGGTGCCCGGCCGCGGCTTCGCGTTCGAGGAAGTCCGTCAGCCTGGTCTCGCCGAACTGCTCTCCGCCGGTGTCGCGTGCTTCGGTGATGCCGTCGGTGTGCAGGACGAGCCAGTCGCCGGGTTGCAGGGTTTCCTCGGCGATGGTGAGTTCTCCGGTTCCCAGGCCGAAGGGCAGCCGTCGTCCGCCGGTGAGCCGTTTGACGACTTTGCCGGATCGCAGCAGCAGTGGTGGTGGGTGGCCGGCGTTGAGGTAGCGCAGCCGCCCGCTGTCGAGGTCGAGTTCGGCCAGGACACCGGTGGCGAACGCGCCGTCGGGGAACTGGCCGCTGATGGTCTCGTCGATGGTGCGGGCCTGTTCGAACAGTCCGTGGCCGACGCGGCGGTTGCTGCGGTAGGCGGCCAGTGTCGCCGCGGCCACGAACCCGCTGCGCAGGGTGTGCCCGACGGCGTCGAAGATGGCCAGTGACGCCGTCGTGGGCGACAGCGCGTAGTCGAAGGCGTCACCGCCGACCTCGTAGCAGGGTTCCACCAGCCCGGCGACGGCGAAGCTGCCGGTGGCCGCGGTCAGCGGGGGCAGCAACTGCCAGATCAGGTCTGCCGCCGGGCTGCGCTGCCGCTGCAGCCGCACCGCGTCCAGGCCGTCGCCGTAGTGGGTGCTGATGGTCACCAGGTGACCGATGAGCGCGGACAGCCACCGGCACCGCAGGCGCAGCTCGGGGTCGCGCAGGTCCGTTCCCTCCGGTGGCGTCACGTCCAGGACGCCGAGGCGTTCCACGCCGTCCAGCAACGGCACCCACAGCCGCTGTTGCCCGTCCGTGCCGCCGGGCAGCGTCTGCACCGTGCGGAAGGCTCGTCCCGGCAGGCTCGTGTCGACCCGGACGGGAACGCGGCCGGGATCCTCCGGATCGGGCAGCGGGTGCAGCATGTGCTGGTCGTAGTCGACGAGGTAGATCGCGATCCGCAGGCCCAGTGCCCTGCCCGCCCGCGCCACGGCTGCGGGGAGGTGCTCCGGTGACGCCTGGTGCATGCCGTCGAGCAGGTCCACCAGGCTCGCCAGCGGCCCCGTCCGCGGCCGGTCGCCCGGCGACGGGAACGTGTAGGGCACGCGGTGCGGCCAGGCCAGTTCGTCGAGGCGCTCGTTGATCGCGTGCGCGAGCATGTCCCGCTGCAGCGCGGGCAACGGCATCAGGCCGTGCAGGTACGCCTCGACCTCGACCAGGCCCGCCGCTCCGCCGAGGGCGAAGTACCGGGTCCACAACTGTTCCAGCGTCAGGTCCGCTCGGCTGAAGGCGAGCGCCAGCGCGCGGCGCTGCTCGTCCTGCTGCGAGGCTTGCTGGTCGCGGGACATGGCGGTCAGCGGTCGCGGCGGGCGGTGGAGCGCACGAGAGCGCCTGCCAGGTCGCGGAGCTTCTTGTTCTCCTCGTGCGCGTTGCGCGCCAGCGTGGCGAAGGCGGTTCCCTCGTCGACGTGCTCACGCGCCATGACGATCCCCTTGGCGATGTTGATGACGTCGCGGCCGCGCATCGCGTCGGCGAGCGACTCGCTGAGCTTCCTGGCGTTCTCGAACGTCCGCACGTTGGCCACCAGGATCGCCGACTGGGCGGCGAACATGGTGAGCAGGTACTCGTCCCGTTCCCCGAAAACCCGTGGTTCGCGGCCGTAGACCTTGATCGCTCCCAGCGCGTCGCCGCCCGCGACCAGCGGTGCGCTCAACGCCGACCGCATCTCCGACCCGCCGGCTGCCCGCGCCCAGCGCGGCCACCGGTCGTCCTGGGCGATGTCGTCGGCTCTCACCACGTGACGCTCTTCCCAGGCGGTCAGGCACGGACCCTCCTCCAAGTCGTACTGCAGCCCGTCGAGGTGTTCCACCATCGGGTCGGTGGCCGCCGCGGTCGTCCTGCGGCCGTGCTCGTCGAGCAACGTCACCCCTGCACCGGCCGCGGCGGGAAGCGCTTCCCCCGCCAGCGACGTGACCAGGTTCAGCACCGTGCCGACCGTCTCCCGCGACAGCAGCAGACCCGACATCCGCGCGGACACAGCCGCCAGTTCGTCGGCCAGCGGCAGGTCGTGGTTCATTCGCGTCACACCTTCGGCACAGACTCATCGCCTCTCCGGTGACAGACGTCCACCGATGCACCCGGCTTCCCCGCCGTTGCGGCCCCAAACCGCCGAAATGACGGCACCGTCTCCACGAGACACTCCGAAGCGAGCTAGGCTCGATCCGTCCTGCGGCGCTTATCCGAATGCTGTCCGGATGGACGGGTACGCCGGACGATGATCCGGTTCGGCCACGAGCCGGCGGGAACCTTCCCGCCATGAGACTCGTCCCGCGGCCCTCGTCACTCGGCGAGGAGATGACCATGGCGGCGTCGAACCACGTGAGCCCGTTGCCACCCGTCGTGCTGGACGAGGTGACCACAGCGCTGGAGCACCTCTCGGAGGCGCTCCGCCGCGAGGACGACCGGCGGAAGCTGATGCACCAGGTCTGCGCACAGGTCGTGCGCGCGGTACCGGGCGTGGACGAGGCGACCGTGACACTGCTCGACAACGGTCGGCCGTTCACCGCCGCGAGCACGAGCGATCTCGTCACGCGGCTCGACGGCGTCCAGTACAGCGCGGGCGGTGGCCCGTGCCTGGACGCCGCCGAGACGCACCGGCTGGTGCGAGCGACGATCGACGACGCGAGGGACCGCTGGCCCGCCTTCGGTGCCGAGTCCCGCGCCGCCGGATCGGCAGCTTGCTGTCCGCACCGCTGACCGTCGACAGCGAGCACTCCGGCGCGATCAACGGCTACTCCCGGCGGGGACACGGGTTCCTGGAACTGGACGCGTCGCTGCTGGCGCTCTACACCACCGCGGTGGAAACGGCTCTGCGGAGCCACAGCATGTACCTGCGGGCGTACGAGCTCGCCGAGCAGCTGCGCACCGCGCTGACGACGCGTGCGGTCATCGACCAGGCCAAAGGCGCTCTCATGGCCGCGCACACGATCACCGCCGACGAGGCCTTCCGGCTGCTGGTCGAGCGGTCGCAGCGCGAGAACGTCAAGCTCCACGCGCTCGCCGAGCGGTTCATCGCCGACCTGATCAGATACCCCTCCCGGACGGAGACCGGCACCGAAGCGAGTGCGTGATCGCGCCGCTACTTCCGCTGCTCGCGCCAGATCCGCACCGCGAACCAGGCGAACACCCCGACGACCACGCAGGCGCCGAGCGCGATGAGCACCGCGGACGACGACATCACCCCGGCTATCACGACGATCAAGCCGATGGCGTGGAGCGCCAGCATCCCGCCGATCACCAGGGTCCGGCGCGGCAGCACGGGTGCGCGGCGGTTGAGCTTGGCGGCCAGTTTCGGGTCGTCCTCGGCGAGGCGGCGCTCGATCTCCTCGAGTTCCCGCTGCTCGCGGTCCGGCAGTCTCATGTCCGGTCCTCCTGCTGGGCTGCTCAGGGCTTCACCACAGCCAACGCAGGAAACCGGACAAGGTTCCCGTTCCGGCGCACCTCCGCCCGTCTGTGACACCATCGCCGGCGTGTTGAGCAAGCTGGGTGAGCCGGAGCGGGCGGCGATGGAGGTCCTCTGGACAGCCGCTCCCCGTGCTCGTGCGTGACGTCGTGCGGGCCCTGGCCGGGCGCGACCTCGCCTGCACCACCGTGATGACCGTCCTGACCCGGCTGACGGACAAGGGCTTCGTGCGGCGCGAGCCCGACGGCAGGGCCTGGCGGTACTCCCCCGTCGCCAGCCGCGAGCAGTACGTCGCACAGCTCATGCTCGACGCGCTGTCGCTCACCGGCGACCGCGCTCACGCACTTCGCGCGCTCGGTCAGCAGCCCTGACGCCGAGACGCTGTCGCAGGCGCTCGCGGACAAGCAGGACGAGACGTGAGCGCGGCTCTCCACCTCGCTCGCCACCGCCGCCGGCGCGTTCCTGTTCACCCCGCTGGCGAACCGGGGTCCCTGCGTCACGGTGACCCTCGCGTTCCTGCTGTCCGGGATCGGGCTGGCCGTGCTCGCGTTCGCACCGAGCACCTCCGTGGTCGTCGCGGGTGCCGCCGTCACGGGGCTCGGCAACGGCCTGCTCCTGCCCGCACTGGTCACCTGGGCGCTGGGCAGGCTCACCTTCGCCCAGCGTCCCCGCGCGTCGGGGATGTGGACTGCGGCGCTGTTCACGGGCAGTTCGTGTGCCCCCTGGTGGTTCTGGCCCTGTCCTCGGCGATCAGCGGCCTGCCCTCGGCGCTCCTGGTGATCGGCGCGCTCTCGGTCCTCCTCGCCGCGGTCACCGCAGCGGTGAGGTCGACCGACGCCAAGCCGGTGCTGGCCGATGGGGTGACCTGGTCGGGTCCGAACTGGTGGAACGCGCGTCGTCGCAAGACGGTCACGGCCTGGTCCGGGGCCGGTGCCGGGCGCGCGGCAGCGGCCTGACCTCCGCTCCGGGGACCACGGTGGTGCTGATGGCGCCGATGCCCTCGACGGTGAGGGTGACGACGTCGCCGGGGCGCAGCGGGTGCCGCTCGGCTCCCCTGCCCCACAGCTCGGCCAGGCAGCCGCCGTTGCCGCAGGTGCCGGAGCCGAGCACGTCACCGGGTCGCACGGCGGTGCCCCGCGAGGCGTAGGCCACCATCTCCTCGAACGTCCAGCTCATGTTGGACAGCAGGTCGGAGCCCACCACCCGGCCGTTGACCTCGGCGGTCAGCGCCAGGCGCAGCAGGCCGTCGGCGTCGCGGTGCCGCTCCAGCTCGTCGGGCGTGACGAGCCACGGGCCGAGCGTCGTGGCGGTGTCCTTGCCCTTGCACGGGCCGAGGCCGACCGCCATCTCCGCGGTCTGCAGGTCGCGGGCGGACCAGTCGTTGAAGATCGTGTACCCGGCGATGTGGTCGCGGGCCTGCTCCGGGGTGAGGTCGCGGCCTTCGCGTCCGATGACGACCGCGACCTCCAGCTCGAAGTCCAGCGCCTCCGAACCGGGCGGGACGGGCACGTCGTCGTGCGGGCCGATCACGGCGTAGGGGTTGCCGAAGTAGAACGTCGGCGCGGCGTACCACTGCTCGGGCACGCCTGCCCCCGCTCGCATGCCCTCGACATGTTCCTCGAAGGTGACGAAGTCGCGCACGGTCGGAGGCTGGAGCGGTGCGAGCAGCCGCACCTCCGACACGTGCCGCCCCGCCGGACCGGCGAGGGCGGCGGCGCCCGGCAAGTCGCCGAGCACGTCGATCAGCGAAGTGCCGAGGGGGCGCAGCCGCTCGTCGTCGTTCAGCACGCCGGCCTGCTGCCGGCCGTCGTGGAGGTAGGTGGCGAACCGCATGTCACACCGGAGGGGCGACGAAGCAGCCGCGGTCGGGGTCGTTGAAGGACTCCTTGGCGACCAGCTCGTTCATCGGGTTGGCGGTGCCCCACTGGTCGGAGACCTCGGGCCGGGAGAGGTCGTAGACGCTGGGGTGCCACGTGTCCTCGTCCAGCAGCTCGAGCTCGGTCGTGTACTCGACGGTGTTGCCGTGGGGGTCGAAGAAGTAGGAGAACGTGTTGTCGCCCGCCAGGTGCCTGCCCGGCCCCCAGATCTTGCGCACCCCGGCGCGCAGCAGCCGGCCGGTGCCGCGCATGTACTCGTCGATCCCGCGCATCTCGAAGCTGGCGTGGTGCAGCGAGGGGTGCGGGCCGCGGGCGATCGCCATGCTGTGGTGCCAGGCGTTGGTCCGCAGGAACCACATCATGTTGCCCATGCGGGGGTGCATCAGGGTGTCGGACAGGGCGAACGCCAGGTGCTTCTCGTAGAAGGCGACGGTCGCCTCCGGGTCGGCGGAGTTGATGACCACGTGCGAGAGCCGCACCGGGACCGACTCGCCCTCCTCGATCCGTCGGTGCTGCCGCACGGCGACGTCGGAGCTGACCTCGACGGTGCGGCCCTCGTTGTCGAAGAACCGGAAGCCGTAGCCGCCGCCGGGGGTCTGCAGCGTGCCGGGTTCGCTGACCAGCTGCACGCCGTCGGAGGCGAGCCGGCCGGCGAGGGTGTCGACGTCCGCGGCGTCCTTGGCGCCGAAGGAGATCAGGTCGATCCGCTTGTCGGCGGACTCGCGCAGCCGCACCACGTACTGCTCGGGGCTGCCCTCGGCGGCGAGGAAGGTCAGGCCGGTGTCGCTGTGCTCGGCCTTCAGGCCCCAGGTGTCGGTGAAGAAGGCCTGCTGCTTGGCGAGGTCGGGCACGGCCAGGTCGACGTGCCGTAGGTGGGTGATCAGGCGCTGGGTCATGGTGGTCCTCCGGTGGTGCAGTTCGGGCGGCCTCGTCGCGGGCACCGCCGGCCCCCTCCCGGGACCACCCTGAGCGTGCGAGGGGTGGGGAGGAGGGGCTCTCTCGACGGTGGGGAGGACGAGCGGCCTCCCTGCAGGGGCCCGCCGCGAGCGTGCCAGCGGCGGGGGCAGGGAGGTCCTTTCAGGCGGGCTGGCTGACCAGCTCGGCGATGCGGCGGAAGAGGCTGGGGGCGTCGCCCTGGACGTGGTCGAGCTGCCACTGGGCGAGCTGGTTGGAGGCGTCGACGACGGCCTGGGCCCGCTCGAAGCGGCGGGCGTGGAAGGCGTCCCACAGGTCCTGGTCGAGGACGGCGCGGGTGAGCAGCAGGTCGGCCAGGACGGCGGCGTCCTCGAGCGCCTGCGCGCCGCCTTGGGCGAGGGTGGGCGGGCAGGCGTGCGCGGCGTCGCCGATGAGCACGACCCGGCCGCGGTTCCACGGCGCGGGCAGCACGTGGGTCTCGAACCAGGTGTAGTTGACCCGGTCCGGGTCGGTCAGGCTCTCCCGGATCTCGTCCCACGGGCCGTGGTAGGCCGCGGCGAGCTCCCGCATCGTGGCCAGCTGCTGTTCGGGGGTGAGCGTGGAGCGGTCCTGCGCCGGCTCGACGACGTAGGCGTAGAGCGAGTCCTCGCCGGTGGGGCAGTAGCCGGCGATGAACGACGGCCCGCCGTAGTAGAGGTCGGTGCGGGTCACGCTCGCCGGCCGCGGCCCGAAGGCCCGCCAGATGCCCATGCCGACCGGCCGGGTCTCCAGCTCGATGCCCAGCGCCCGGCGGGTCCAGGAGCGCAGGCCGTCGGCACCGACGACGAGGTCGTAACGGGCGCGCCGATCTCCGATCGCCGGGGTCTCGGCGCCGTCGGCGAAGGTCACGTCGACGCCGGCGCCGTCCTGGCGCAGCTCGGTGTGGGTCGTCCCGAACCGGACCTTGACACCGACCTCGGTGGCGCGGTCGACCAGGATCCGGGCCAGCTCAGGGCGCGGCATGCCCATGACGGCGGGCAGGTCGGGGCCACCGGTGCGCGCGTCGGGGATCTCGGCGACCACGGTGCCCGCCGGATCCGGCGCCCGGATGCCGGTGACGTCGAAGGCGTAGCCGGCGTCGCGCACCTCCTCCCAGACGCCGAGGGTGCGCAGCTCGCGCAGCGCGTTGCCCTGCAGGGTGATCCCCGAGCCCAGCGCGGTGGCCTCCGGCTTGATCTCCACCAGGTCGACGGCGACGCCGGCCTCGGCCAGGCGGATGGCGGTTGCGGAACCGGCCAGACCGGCTCCCACCACGAGGACGGTGTTCACGGCAGGCATCCGGAGCTCCTCGGTCACTTGACGGCGATGGGGTTGACCGGGGCGCCGACGGCGCCGGTCACGGGCAGGGGGGCAGCGGTGAGGAAGAAGTCCCACACGCCGTCGGCGGCGCAGTCGGCCGCGAGCGCGTCCAGGTCCCACATCTCGCCGAGGAACAGGCCGATGTGCGGGATGGCTACCTGGTGCAGCGGCTGGAAGGCGACGTCGAACTCGTTCGGGCGCACCTCGAAGCCCCACGTGTCGGTGGCGATCCCGGCGATCTCGGTGCCGTGCAGCCAGTCGGCGGTGGTGAACGACAGCCCGGGGGCCGCCCCGCCGGCGTAGTCGCCCCAGCCGCGTCCCTCGGCGATGTCGCGCCGGGCGCGGGTCAGCCGGCCGGTGCGCACCAGCAGCAGGTCACCGCGGCCGACCCGGGCGGATGGGCCCTGGGCGGCGATGGTCGCCGCGAGGTGCTCCGCGGTGATGGCGAAGCCGTCGGGCAACTCGCCGTCGGTCCCGATCGCGCGGCCGGCGTCGAGCAGCACGCCGCGGCCGGCGATGCGGTCGGCAACCGTCTCGATGCCGGTCACCCGGTCGCCCTCGCTGGTGACGACTTCGCCGGCGCGACGACCGTTCCAGGCGACCCCGTGGTCGAAGATGTGGCCGAGGCCGTCCCACTGGGTGGAGGCCTGCAGTGGCATGAAGACGACGTCGTCGGCGCCGCCCAGGCCGTGCGGGAAGCCCTGGCCGCGCTCGGCGTCCAGGCCGGTGTCGAGCATGGTGTGCACCGGGTTGGTGCGCCGCCGCCAGCCCTTCTGCGGCCCGTTCCCGTCGAACGACTGGGAGAGGGAGAAGC
>JASLAV010000361.1 GCA_030146905.1 Lentzea sp.
GTCGTCCAGCGAGAGGTCGACCTTCAGCGGCAGCCGGACCTCGGTCGCGAAACCGTCCGGCGCGGACTCGGCGCACGGCCACACCAGGCGCAGCACCGGCACGTCGCCACCGCGCTCCGACGCCAGCTCCGGCACCTCGGCGCGGGTCCTGTCGGCGGAGAACTCCACGCCACCCGACGTGGAGACGACCCGCGGCGCGTCGGTCACGGCGAGCACGGCAGCGAAGCCGACGCCGAACTGACCGACGCCGGACTCCTTCGCCGAGGCCCGCAGCGACGCCAGCGCGGCGACGCCGGCCCTGGTCAGGGGAGCACCCGTGTTCGCCGCGCGGAGCTCACCGTCGACGAGCGTGATCCGCAGCACACCGGGCTCGGCACCGGCCGCGTCGGCGGCGTTCTGGGCGAGCTCGACGAGCAGGCGGTCCCGGTAACCACCGAGGCGGAGGTCCTCTTCGGCGTTCGCGTCTTCGCGGAAGCGGGTGGGCGAGCCGCGCCACGCGGCGAGGACCGAGGTGCGCAGGGCCTCGGTGCCGAACGGGTCGGTCACTCCGAGACGTCCAGCTGGGCGTCGTCGTAGACGAGGTCGGCGACCGGCACCATCGGGCTGATGTCCACCTCGACCTGCGAGTGCGCGCCGCAGCCGTACTCGACGTGCACGACGTGGCCGTCCGCGGGCGCGATCTCGTTCGCGCACACGCCGAAGGCCGCACCGAACGCACCGGCGACGCGGGTGTAGAAGCCGCACGTGCCGCAGTGCGCGGGGGCGCTGCGGGCCATGTCGGAACGGGGTCCGAAGTCCGAGCTCGCCCAGCGCTCGGCTGCGTCCAGGCGGCCCTCGCGGGACAGGACGCGGGTGCGGCCGAGGCCGATCTCCAGCGCCACGTCCTCGATCGCGGGGTCGTCGGACTGCACGTAGGCCTCGATGAGGCGCGGGTCGTCCTCGCGGGGCGGCATCAGGTCGCCGACACCGAGGTCACCGGCGCGCACCCGCTCGCTCCACGGCACCCACTCGGGGGCCACCAGGGCGTCCTGGCCGGGCAGCAGCACGACCTCGCTGACCGACACCGGGCACCCCTCGCCGGCGGAGGCGACGGTCACCGCCCAGTTCCAGCCGCGGTAGCCGGCGTGCTCCGCCTCGAACAGGTGCGTGACGGAGTGTTCGTCCTCACCGTGCACACCGACGTGAGCGCCGACGCGTTCCACACCTGCCTCTTCCTCGGCGGCGGCGCGGGCGAGATCAACGGCGTCAAGAAGCATCTCAGTCGCGGTCACACGATGAATTGTGCCGCAGGTCTTCGCCGGGACGAAAACTCGTGCCACCCTCCGTTGGGTGCGCTCACCCGTCTGGCTGGTCCTCGTCACGATCTTGGCAGCCTGTTCGACTCAGCAGGAAACAAAACCGCAGGTGGAAGTCCTGCAGAAGATTCCGCACGACGCAACCGCGTTCACCCAGGGGTTGGAACTCGTCGACGGCGTCCTCTACGAGGGCACCGGCCTGGAGGGCCAGTCGTCGATGCGGGCGCTCGACCCGGCGAGCGGCAGCGTGCAGAAGAAGGTCGACCTCCCCCCTGACTTCTTCGGCGAGGGCATCACCGTCGTCGGCGACACCATCTGGCAGATCACCTGGCGCAACGGCGTCGCGATCGAACGCGACCGCAAGACGCTGAACGAGCTCCGCCGCGTCGAGTACCAGGGCGAGGGCTGGGGCATCTGCGACGACGGGAAGCGCCTGGTCATGAGCGACGGCACGGCGAAGCTGACCTTCCGCGACCCGCGGACGTTCCAGGAGACGGGGAGCGTGCAGGTCACGAGGGACGGTCAGCCCCTGACCCAGCTCAACGAGCTGGAGTGCGTCGGCGGCAAGGTCTGGTCGAACGTGTGGAAGACCGACGAGGTCGTCCGCATCGACCCCGCCACCGGCAAGGTGACCAACACCTACGACCTGGCCTCGCTCAAGCCCTCCGGCGACGTGGACGTGCTCAACGGCATCGCGCACATCCCCGGCACCGACGAGTTCCTGGTCACAGGCAAGAACTGGCCGACCATCTTCCGGGTGAGGTTCAACGGGATGGGGCAGGATTGACGTGTGACGGGCGACCGCGGGTGGAGTGAGGAACCGGGTCAGAAGCGCTACCCGTGGCAGGACGACGAGTACCAGCCGCGGCAGCGCGGCGGACCCGCGTCCGAGCACGGCTTCCAGCCCCCGCCCGCGGGCCGGGCACGCCGCCCGCAGGACACCCGGCCGCTGCCGAACTCCGACCAGCAGACCACCCCTACGCCCAAGCCGCCGAAGAAGCTCACGGTCACGCGCGTCGCGTGGTTCCGCAGCAAGCAGCTCTCGCAGCAGGCGGTCGCGGCGTTCCGGCGCGCGGCCCGCGCCGACGGCGCCGGGAAGTCCGGCATGACCTCGGTCACCTACGCGGTGATGATGAACTACGCCGCCGACGCCGCCATGGCCGTGGCGCTGGCGAACACGTTGTTCTTCAGCGCGGCGACCGCGGAGTCCAAGACCAAGGTCGCGCTCTACCTGCTGATCACGGTCGCGCCGTTCGCGTTGATCGCGCCGGTGATCGGCCCGTTGCTGGACAAGGTCCAGCGCGGGCGGCGGCTCGCGCTGGCCGTGTCGTGCGTGCTGCGGGTCGGGCTGGCGGTCGTGATGGCGCTCAACTTCGACAACTGGCTGCTGTACCCGGCCGCGCTCGGCAGCATGGTGCTCTCGAAGTCCTTCACCGTGCTCAAGTCCGCGATCACCCCGCGCGTGCTGCCGCCGGAGATCACGCTGTCCAAGACCAACGCCCGCATGACCGTCTTCGGCCTCGCGGCGGGCGGCGTGTTCGGCGCGGTCGCCGCGGGCTTCGCGAACCTGTTCGGCTCGCCGGGCGCGCTGTGGTTCACCGCGGTGCTGTGCCTGGTGAACGCCTGGTTCTGCATGAAGATCCCGTCCTGGGTCGAGGTGACCGAGGGCGAGGTTCCCGCGACGCTGCGGGAGAGGCCCGCCAAGCAGCGCGTGTCCCGGCACATCGTGGTCGCGTTGTGGGGCAACGGTTCCATCCGCATGCTGACGGGGTTCCTCACGCTGTTCGCGGCGTTCGTGGTGCGCGAGCAGACCGAGGGCGACGCGGTGCGGCAGCTGCTGCTGCTCGGCGTGATCGCCGGTGCCGCCGGTGTCGGCAGCTTCCTGGGCAACGCGATCGGCGCTCGCCAGCACTTCGGCAAGCCGGACGAGATCGTCCTCGCCTGCGTCGGCACGGCACTTCTCGCCACGATCGCGGCCGCCGCGCTGCCGGGCCTGGTCACCGCCGCGATCGTCGGCCTGCTCGGCGCCACGGCGTCGTCGCTGGCCAAGGTCAGCCTGGACGCGGTGATCCAGGACGACCTGCCGGAGGAGTCGCGCGCGTCGGCGTTCGGCCGCTCGGAGACGATCCTGCAGCTCGCCTGGGTCTTCGGTGGCGCGCTGGGCGTGCTGCTGCCCGCGACGTTCTGGGTCGGCTTCCTCGTGCTGGCCGCGCTGCTCGCCCTCGGCCTCACGCAGACGTGGATGTACCGCAACGGCACGTCGTTGCACCTGGTCTTGGGCAGGCTCGTCCGCAAGCCCGCTCCGGCCACCCCGTAGGCTGCTGACGTGCGTCGACTTGCTTCCGTGATGGCTGCCAGCGTTCTCGTGCTGACGGGGTGCGCGTTGCCCCGCCACTACCCCGAGGTCACGTTCTACGCGAACGGCAAGACGATCCGGGTCGAGCCTGCGGTCTACTGCGACGTCAGCGGCGACAACTGCGCGGAGCAGGCCAAGCCCGCGCAGCTCAGGGTTCCCGCCGGCAAGGTCGTGCAGATCTCGGTGGACGGCCAGCTCGCCGACGGTCTCTGGGAGGCCGTCTTCCTCTACCGGGACTCCGAGGGCAAGGAGCAGACCACGGGCACCGGCCTGCTGGGCAAGGGCGAGAACTTCACCTACACCCTCGCCCTGCCGGACAAGACCGACCAGCTGATGGGGATCGAGATCCACGAGGCGGCCGCGGCGGTGCTCGAGACCGGCCAGCCGTTGCTGCGCGGTTACTGGGCCGTCGAGGTCACGGGCTAACGCCTGCCGAAGGCCTCCCACCAGTCGCTGGGAGCGATGCGCAGGGCGCTGTCGAGCAGCGCCTTGCCGGTGTCGGTGACCACGGACGCCCGCATGGTCTCGATGAAGAGCTCCATCTTCGAGATGCCCGCGGCCTGGTACTCCCTGGCCTGCAGGAGGAGTTCGAGCTTGTCCGCGTCACGCGAGCAGCGCGCCTCCGGCGTGTGGTCGTCGCCCTTGGCGGACTCGTGCTCGGCGACCAGCGCCTCGATGTGCGCGGCCAGCGGTGCGGGCAGGTGCTGGACCTGGTCCCTGGCAACGGTTTCCGGCGACACCCTCAGGTCGACGTAGAGCTTGCCGACGTACGGGATGTCACCGGTGCGCGCCTCCGGCACGTCGTGGAAGAGGCCCAGCGTCGCCGCCCTGTCCGGGTTCGCGCCCTCCTGCACGGCGATCGCGTGCGCCAGCACGCCCACCCGGAACGAGTGGGCTGCCACCGACTCGGGGTTCTGCACCCCCGCGAAGAGCCATCCCGCCCTGGGCAGGCGTTTGAGCTGGCCGACCTCGTAGACGAACTCGACGATGCGATCCGCGTCAGACATGACGCTGATCCTTTTACGGATCGAGGTCCCGCGCCACCGCCCTGACGATCTCGGCGATGAGCTTCATGTTCTTCTTGTCGGACGGGTAGCGGCCCCGGCGCAGATCGGGCTGGACCTTGTTCTCCAGCAGCTTGATCATGTCGTCGACCAGGCCGTGCAGCTCCTCGGCGGGACGGCGGCGCGCCTCGACCACGGACGGCGCGGGGTCGACCAGGCGCACGGACAGCGCCTGCGGGCCGCGTCGGCCCTCCGCCATGCCGAACTCGATGCGCTGGCCGGCCTTCAGACCGGTGACGCCGGGGGGCAGTGCGGATTTGCGGACGTAAACGTCCTCGCCACCGTCCTGGGTGACGAACCCGAAGCCCTTCTCCGTGTCGTACCACTTGACCTTGCCGGTCGGCACCGCGCTCACCATTCCCAAGCTTGTCGCACAACGAACGCGCCCGGGGGCGTACCCAGGACGCGTCCCACCAGAGTAGCCAGAAGACCAGGCGGAGGGCACCTCCGTTAGCGCGACTAGCATCCGTGCCATGTCCGCTCCGAAGCTGTTGCCGCTGGCTGTCGGCCTGTTCGCCGTTGGCGTGCTGGCGATCGTCGCGGTCTTCGTGCTCTTCGCCACCGGCCACGGCGACCTGCCGCTGTGGCTGAACGTCGCCGCCACCTACCTGCCGGCCGCCGGGCTGGGCCTCGGCATCATCGCGGTGATCAGGAAAGCACGCCAGAAGAAGTCCTGAGCCAGGCGGGGAACTCGCGCAGGTCCTCCAGCACGACCGCGGCGCCAGCCTCCTCCAGCTCCGCGCGGGAACAGGGCCCGGTGACCACGCCGACGCCCATGGCTCCCGCCGCGGCGGCTCCGCGCATGTCGCCGACGTGGTCGCCCACGTAGACCGCGGCACCGTGCAGCTTGAGCGACTCGGCCTTGCCCGTCGACCACAGCTCGCCGTAGAGGTGGTCGACCTCCCAGCCCATCGCGTCGAGGTGCAGCGCGGCGTTCTTGCGGTACTTGCCGGTCACGATCATCGTCTGACCGCCCAGCTCGCGCACGGCCTGCAGCGCGGCGGAGGCTCCCGGCAGCGCGACGGTCGCGGGGATCACGACGTCCGGGTACAGCGCGCGGAAGAGCGTGATCAGCTCGGGGATCTCCTCCTCCGGCACGCCCATGTCGCGGTAGATCATGTCGAGGGGCGGGCCGAGGTTCGCCGCGAAGTGCTCACCGTCGAGGTCGTGTCCGGTGCGGGCGCCGACCTCGTTCAGCACGGCGGCCATGCCCGGTCGCGGGTCGATGAGGGTCATGTCCAGGTCGAATCCCACGGTGAAAGGCACAGAACCCGACTCTACGTCTTTACAAAACCCATAACTGTGTAAAGGTGTTCGAGTGAGCGACATCACTGAGCTCTTACTGGACGCGGCCGCCGACCTCTTGGCCGCACGCGGGTTCCACGGCCTGCGCATGATCGAGGTCGCCAGTCGCGCGGGGGTGAGCAGGCAGACCGTCTACAACGAGTTCGGCAACAAGGAGGGCCTCGTCCAGGCCGTCGCCGCGTGGCGGACCGAGGAGTACCTCACCGGGATCGTGACCCGGCTCAAGGAGGACCCCGACCCGTGGGAGGCGATGCGGTCGGCGTTCCGCTTCACCTTCGAGCAGACGGAGAAGGACCGGCTGGTCTCCGCCGTGCTGACCGGGCAGGACGCGGAGGACCTGTTGCCGTTCCTCACGATCCGCGGCCATCCCGTGCTGTTCCAGGCCACCGAGGTCGTCGAGCGGCACCTCAGCGACCACTTCCCCGGCCGGCACGTGCGGTTCACCGCGGAGACGACGGTGCGGCTCGCGCTGAGCCACCTGCTGATGCCCAGCAGCGACCTGGACAGCGCGATGGACGCGGTCGTCGGAGTCGCCAAAGCCACGATGGAGGTCTGAGCCTGCCCCCTATCGGGCGGTGTCGTAGGAGACGCCGAGCTGGCTGAGGACCTCCTCCATGGTCCGCATGACGTCGAGCGTCGCCGACCACGGCATGTCGGCGTGTTCGACGCCGCCCTGGCCGACCCAGATCTCCACCTCGTGGATCTGGTGGCGGTACCCCATGTCCTCGGTCGTGTGCTCGACGCCGTTGATGACCACCCTGGTGGGGTTGTACATGGAGTCGGGGATCTCGATCGAGCCCTCGGTGCCGGAAATCATTGCCGCGCAACCGATGTCGGAGACGAGCGAACTGCTCAGCAGGGCGTGCGCGCCGTTCTCGTACCCGAGCAGGATCCCGGCGTCGGCGTCCACTTCGGACGGTGAGAGGCTGCCGTGCGCGGCGATGTGCGTCGGTGCGCCGAGGATCTGGTGGGCGAGGGCGATCGGGTAGACGCCGACGTCGAGCACGGAGCCACCGCCCGACCTCCTGTCCCACAGCCGGTCGCCCGCGTTGAAGGCGTGGCGGAAACCGAAGTGCGCGCGAACGGTCCGCACCTCACCGATCTCGCCCGCGCGGACGGCCGCGTGGACCTTGCGGATCAACGGGTTGAACCGCGTCCACATGGCCTCCATCAGGAAGCGCTTGCGCACCGCCGCCCGCTCGACCATCTCCTCGGCCTGGGCGACCGAGAGACCGATGGGCTTCTCGCACAGCACGTGCTTGCCGGCGTCGAGCGCCGCGAGCGTGACCTCGTGGTGCTGGGCGTGCGGCGTGGCGACGTAGACGATCTCGACGTCCTGGTCGCGCAGCAGCTCGCGGTAGTCGCCGTACGCGCGCTTGATGCCGAACCTGTCGGCGAACGCCCGCGCCCTCGTGACGTCCCGCGAGGAGACGGCGAGCACCTCGACGTCCGGGACCTTCAGCATGTCGGCGGTGACGGTCTGCGCGATGCCACCCGTTGCGATCACACCCCACTTCATGCGATGAGCCTAGTGCCGTGGCCGCCTACCTCCGCCGCGTCTTCCGGCGCTCAGCAGGGCACCTCGCGACACCGGCCCCACGCCCCCGTACAACCAGTACGAGGACGTGGGGCCGGCGCCGCGATGCACCCGTCTGACCACCGGACCACGGGGCAAGGCAGGCGGCCACGGCACTAGATTGAAAGCATGCGCCTACTGCTGAACGTGATCTGGCTGGTGCTCGCCGGGTTCTGGATGGCCGTCGGCTACGCGGTCGCCGGCCTGATCTGCTGCATCCTGATCATCACGATCCCGTGGGGCATCGCGTCGTTCCGCATCGCGAACTACGCGCTCTGGCCGTTCGGCCGCGAGGTGGTGGACAAGCCGGGCGCGGGCACCGGGTCGCTGCTGGGCAACGTGATCTGGGTCCTCGTCGCCGGCATCTGGCTCGCGATCGGTCACGTCGTCACCGGCATCGCGCTGTGCGTCACGATCATCGGCATCCCGCTCGGCGTCGCCAACTTCAAGCTGGTCAAGGTCTCGCTGGTGCCGCTGGGCAAGGAGATCGTCGAGCTGCCGTGAGCGCCCTCAGGCGTGGCGGGTGCTGTCGTCGAGGTTCAGCAGCTCCACGGACCTCGCCCGCATCTCCACCTTGCGGATCTTGCCGGTGACCGTCATCGGGAACTCGTCGACGACGTGCACGTAGCGCGGGATCTTGTAGTGCGCGAGCTTCCCGCCGCAGAACTCGCGGACGGCCTCCGCGGTCAACGGCTCCGCGCCCTCGCGCAGGCGCACCCAGGCCATCAGCTCCTCGCCGTACCTGGCGTCGGGCACGCCGACCACCTGCGCGTCGAGCACGTCCGGGTGCGTGTGGAGGAACTCCTCGATCTCGCGCGGGTAGATGTTCTCGCCGCCGCGGATGACCATGTCCTTGATGCGGCCGGTGATGTTGACGTAGTCGTCGTCATCCATCACCGCGAGGTCGCCGGTGTGCATCCAGCCGGCGCGGTCCACGGCCTCCGCCGTCTTCTCCGGCTCGTTCCAGTAGCCGAGCATCACGGAGTAGCCGCGCGTGCACAGCTCCCCCGGCTCGCCGCGCGGGACCGTGAGACCGGTCTCCGGGTCGACGATCTTCACCTCCAGGTGCGGCCCGACGCGGCCGACGGTCCCGACGCGACGGTCGAGCGAGTCGTCGACGCGCGTCTGCGTCGACACCGGCGAGGTCTCGGTCATGCCGTAGCAGATGGAGACCTCGCGCATGCCCATGCGGTCGACGACCTGCTTCATCACCTCGACCGGGCACGGTGAGCCCGCCATGATGCCGGTGCGCAGCGACGACAGGTCGTAGCCGTCGACCAGGTCCAGCATGGCGATGAACATCGTCGGCACGCCGTAGAGCGACGTGCACTTCTCCTCCTGCACGGCCGCAAGCGTTTTCGCCGGGTCGAACGCAGGCGCCGGGATCACGACGCACGCGCCGTGGCTGGTGGCGGCGAGGTTGCCCATGACCATGCCGAAGCAGTGGTAGAACGGCGGCACCACGCAGATGCGGTCGTGCTCGGTGTAGTTGATCAGCTCGCCGACGAAGTAGCCGTTGTTGAGGATGTTGTGGTGCGAGAGCGTGGCGCCCTTGGGGAAGCCCGTGGTGCCGGACGTGTACTGGATGTTGATCGGGTCGTCGCGGTCCAGCTCGACGTCCGGGATCTCGTCACCTGTCCACCGCGGGTCGTCGACGAACACGACGTTGCGCAGCCCGGGACAGCGCGGCCGGACCTCGTCGATCATGGCCGCGTAGTCGGAGGTCTTGAACGACCGCGCGGACACCAGCGTGTGGATGCCCGCCTGGTTCAGCACGTACTCCAGCTCGTGCACGCGGTACGCCGGGTTGACGTTGACCAGGATCGCGCCGATCCGGGCCGTCGCGTACTGCACGAACACCCACTCGGCGCAGTTCGGCGCCCAGATCCCGACCCTGTCGCCCTTGCACACCCCGAGCGCGTGCAGCCCGGCGGCGGCCCTGTCGACCTCCGCCGACAGCTCCGAGTACGTCCACCGCCGATCCGCCGCCTTGTCGACAAGTGCCTCGCGGTCGCCGAAGCGCGCGACGGTCGCCGCGAAGTTCGCGT
>JASLAV010000370.1 GCA_030146905.1 Lentzea sp.
GAGGACGACTCCTGGCTGTTCGACATCAACTACTGGGGCGTGGTCAACGGCACGCGGGCGTTCCTGCCGATGCTCGTCGAGCGGAACTACGGCGTCATCGTGAACACGTCCAGCGTGTACGGGCTGGTCGGGATGCCGAAGCAGAGCGCCTACTGCGCCGCGAAGTTCGCCGTCCGCGGCTTCACCGACTCGCTGCGCCAGGAACTGCGCGGCACCGGCGTCTCCGCGGTCACCGTCCACCCGGGAGGCATCAGGACCGGCATCGTCCGCAACGGCCGCATCCGCGCGGAGCTCGACGAGCACGGCCGCTCGCCGGAGCAGATCGCGGCGGACTTCGACAAGATCGCCCTGACGACGGCGGACAGGGCGGCCGAGGTCATCCACCGCGGTGTCGAGCGCGGGAAGGCGCGGATCCTCGTCGGACCGGACGCGTACGTGTTCGACGCACTCGCCCGCATCGCCCCTACGCACTACTTCAGCGTGATGGCACGGTTCGTCGAACGGTGAGGCATGATCCACGCCATGGCGTCCTCGGAGCTGGTCCGGCAGACCGAGCAGTGGTTCGTCCGGCAGGGTGCGCCGACCATGATCGAGGGCTACGGCTTCCGGTCCCACGTGCTGCCGCGGATGTTGCCCGCGCTGGCGTTCGTCGCGGCCGGCGGCCTCGCGTGGCTGGTGCTGCAGCAGTCCTCCGGGCTGTCGCGGTGGGTGCTGCTGGGGCTGATCGTCGCGGTGGCGGTGACCGTGCGGCTCCTGCTCTCGCTGGTCGTGCGGCGGATGCCGAGCTTCTCGCCGCGCACCACCGTGCTGGTGCTGGTCGCGTACTCGGCGATGCCGGTGATCACGCCGTTGGTGCAGTACGCCATCGACAGCAAGGTCACCGCACCGGCGGCCGACGAGCAACCGGACTCCGTGTGGGGCGTGCTGGCGTGGTTCGTCCTCTTCTTCGGGTTCGCTTTCGTGGCAACGATGCTGGCCACCACCTACGGGCTGGGATCGTTGCTCCGCGCGGCCATCCGGCACGTGATCGCGGACCTGCGCAACAGCGTCCACCTGCTCGGCAGGGCGTTGCCGCCGATGCTGTTCGTGACGCTGTTCCTGTTCTTCACCGGTGAGCTGTGGCAGGCGATGAACCAGCTGCTGTGGCCGCGGGTCAGCCTGGTCGTGCTGCTGTTCGCCTCGATCACCGTGCTGGCGGCGGCCGCACGGCTGCGCGACGAGATCGGCAGGGTCGAGCAGGACCTGCGGCCGGAGATCCTCGAAGTCGCCTGCAAGGGCACGCCGCTGTCCACTGTGGAGATCGCGGAACCCCTGCAGCCCAGGAAGCTGAACGGCCGCCAGGTGCGCAACCTGCTCGTGATGCTCGCGATCAGGCAGCTCGTGCAGGCCGCGGTGGTCGGGCTCGCGCTGTTCGCGTTCTTCGTGGTGCTCGGCCTGATCGTCGTCACGCCCCCGATCGCCGCGCAGTGGATCGGGGGGCCGCCCACGATGTCGCTGGTGCCCGGCGTGCCGTCGGCGATGCTGCGCAACGCCACGCTGTTCGCGGCGTTCGGCAGCATGTACTTCTCGGTGATCTCGATGAGCGACGCGGAGCACCGGCGCCAGTTCTTCGCGCCGGTGCTCGAAAAGGTCGAGCGCACGCTGGAGGTCCGCGCGGTGTACCTGGACGTCAGAGAGCGGGCTCCGGCCTGAGCATCGCGTCCCTGCTCGGCGGCGCGCCGAACTGGCGGCGGTACTCGCGGCTGAACTGCGACGGGCTGTCGTAGCCGACGCGGTGGCTGACGCTCGTGACGTCCATGCTGGTCGCCAGCAGCAACCTGGCCTCCTGCAGGCGGATCTGCTTCTGGAACTGGATCGGGCTCATCGCCGTGACGGCCTGGAAGTTGCGGTAGAACGCCGACTCGCTCATGCCCGCGATCCGCGCGACGTTCTCGACCTTGAACGACTCCGCGAAGTTCTCCCTGATCCACTTCACCGCCTTGGCGATGTGGCTGAGGCTGCTGTCCTGGGCGCCGAGCTGGCGGACGACGGCACCCTGGTCGCCGGTCATCACCCGCCAGAGGATCTCCTTCTTGATCAACGGCGCGAGCGCCCTGGCGTCGCGCGGGGTGTCCAGCAGCCGCGCGAGCCTGGTGACGGCGTCGAGGAGCTCCGGCGTGGTGTCGCTGACGGCGAGACCTTCCGGGGTGCCGGCGGCTTTCGGGAGGTCGTTGTCCAGCAGCACCTGCGCCACCTCCTGAGGGTGCAGGACCAGGCCGATGCCGAGCGCGGGTTGCGACGGGCTGATGCCGACGTAGTTGCCGGTGATCGGCATGTCGATCGAGGCGACCAGGTACTGGCCCGCGCGGTAGTCGTAGACGCGGTCACCCAACGCGATGCGTTTGCGGCCCTGGGCGACGAACGCGAGGATCGTGCCGGACATCGACGGCGCCGACGGGCCGCCCACCGTCGTCTTCCCGACCAGGACGTCGGGGATGGCCGTGGTCATTTCGGGGGTGGCGTGCTTGGTGATCAGCGCGCGTAATTCGTCCACGCCGTTGATGGTCCACGTCGATGGGACGATCAGGCAAGCCCGTCGAGGTCGACGCCGTGGCGCTCCAGCACCAGGCGCAGCTCGGCGTCGGGTTCGTGGAGGACCCTGCGGTAGGCGGACGGCCTGGTCGGGTGCAGATCGGTCATGCCGTGATCGGCGTCCCAGCCCCGCCACACGTTCTCGTACCAGCCGGGGACGATCTCGTGGGCGTGGGAGAACAGCCGCAGCTTGTCCCGCACCTCCTCGTCCGTGCGCACGTACGACAGGTGCCGCAGCCAGATGTCGGAGAAGTGCGGCTCGGCGTCGACGAACCGCTGGTCCAGGAAGCGCGCGCCCCTGCGGACCGCGATCGGCGCGGTGAGGTCCTCCGGCGGGTCGACGCGGTGCTCGATCGTCTTCCAGTACGTCCGCAGGCGTGCGGAGATCGCGGAGTGCCCGGTCTCCTCGCACAGCCGCACCAGTGCGCGGAGGTCTTCGTCGAGCAGGATCTCGTCGGTGTCGAGGCAGAACACCCAGTCGCAGTCGTCCAGCAGGTCCAGTCCCGCGTTGCGGGTCTCCCGCTCGCTGCCCCACTCCGCCTCGACGACCTCGATCCGCGGGTCCAGCGGCGGAACCGGGGTGAGAGCGGTCGGCGCACCGGACAGCGAACGGGTGCCGCGCAGGACCACGACCCTGTCGACGACCTTGAGCAGCTGACCGGTCACAGCGGGGAGGAACCGCCACTCGTTGAGGACCGGAATGGCGGCGCCGAGCTGCATGGTGATCATCCTATCCACTGCTACCGTGCGAGAACGAGGTCGGCGCGGACCCGCCGGCCCAGCGTGAGAAGGGTTGGCTCGATGAGCTTGCTGCGCAGCTACGTGTCGGGTGGATGGCACACGCCTTCCGCGGAGGGCGCGCCGTTGCACGACGCCGTCACCGGTGAGGAGATCGCCAGGATCTCGTCCGCGGGCGTCGACATGGGTGCGGCGCTGCGGTACGGCCGCGAGGTCGGCGGGCCCGCGTTGCGCGAGCTGACGTTCCACCAGCGGGCGCAGCTGCTGAAGGCTCTGGGGCTCTACCTCAAGGAGCACAAGGCCGAGCTGTACGCCCTCTCCGCGCGCAGCGGCGCCACGAAGTCCGACTCCTGGATCGACGTCGACGGCGGCTTCGGCGTGCTGCTCGGGTACGCGTCCAAGGCCAAGCGCGAGCTGCCGAACGACAAGGTGTTCGTCGACGGCGCCCTGGAGCCGCTCGGACGCGGCGGCACGTTCGTCGGCCAGCACATCTGCACGCCGTTGCGCGGTGTCGCGGTGCAGATCAACGCCTTCAACTTCCCCATGTGGGGCCCGTTGGAGAAGTTCGCGCCCGCGTTCATCGCCGGCGTGCCGTCGCTGATCAAGCCCGCGTCCCAGACCGCCTACGTGACCGAGAAGCTGGTCGAGCTGATGCTCGCCTCCGGCCTGCTGCCGGAGGGGTCGTTGCAGCTGGTCTGCGGATCCGCCGGCGACCTGCTCGACCACCTGACCGAGCAGGACCTGGTCGGGTTCACCGGATCCGCGTCCACGGCCCAGCACCTGCGCACGCACCAGGCCGTGATCCGGTCATCGGTGCGGTTCAACGCCGAGGCCGACTCGCTGAACTGCTCGATCCTCGGCCCTGACGCGACGCCGGGAACGCCGGAGTTCGACCTCTTCGTGGGGCAGCTGGTCACGGAGATGACGACGAAGGCCGGCCAGAAGTGCACCGCGATCCGGCGTGCGCTCGTCCCCGCGTCGCTGATCGACGCGGTGGCGGAGGCGACGTCCGCGAAGCTCGCCGAGGTGGTGATCGGCAACCCGGCCGACAAGTCCGTGAAGATGGGCGCGCTGGCCGGCCTCGAACAGCGCGAGGAGGTCCGGCGGTCGCTGAAGGCGTTGCAGGAGAGCGCTTCCGTCGTCTACGGCGACGGTCCGCTGTCCCTTGTGGACGCCGACGCCGAGCGCGGCGCGTTCATGTCCCCGATGCTGCTGCGCGCCCCCGCCGACGCCGTCCAGCCGCACGAGGTCGAGGCGTTCGGGCCGGTGTCGACGCTGATGCCGTACGACTCGGTCGACGACGCGGTGGCACTGGCGGCCCGCGGGTCCGGCTCGCTGGTCGGGTCGATCGTCTCCGCGGACACCGACTTCGTGCGGGACGTCGTGATCGGCGTCGCGCCGTGGCACGGCCGGTTGCTTGTGCTGGACCGCGACGACGCCGGTGAGTCGACCGGGCACGGGTCGCCGTTGCCGATGCTGGTGCACGGCGGTCCCGGACGCGCAGGTGGCGGTGAGGAGATGGGCGGCATGCGCGGCGTGATGCACCACATGCAGCGCACGGCCGTGCAGGGCAGCCCGCGCGCGTTGTCCGCCATCACCAACCGCTGGGTCACCGGCGCGCCCCGCCGTGAGTCGGACGTGCACCCGTTCCGCAAGACGCTCGCCGAACTGCGCCTTGGCGACACGGTCGTGGCCGGTCCGCGTGAGGTGACGTTGGAGGACATCGAGCACTTCGCGTCGTTCACGGGCGACACGTTCTACGCGCACATGGACGAGGAAGCCGCCGCCGCCAACCCGTTCTTCGGCGGCCGGGTCGCGCACGGCTACCTCGTGGTGTCGTTCGCCGCCGGGCTCTTCGTCTCGCCGGAGCCGGGGCCGGTGCTGGCCAACTACGGGCTGGAGAACCTCCGGTTCCTCACGCCGACGTTCCCCGGTGACACGCTGACGGTGACGTTGACCGTCAAGCAGATCACGCCTCGCGAGGACCAGGACTACGGCGAGGTGCGCTGGGACGCCGACGTGGCGAACCAGAAGGGCGAGTCCGTGGCCCGCTACGACGTCCTGACGCTGGTGTCGAAGAGCTAGACCGCCTCTGGCCCGGACCCGGTCGCCTCACGGCCAGGTTCGGGCCAGCCGCTGGAACGTCTCCTGGTCGCTGTGCACCGGCACCACGCAGAGCAGGTGACCGCCGGGCGCGCGCAGCACGTGGCAGTCCAGCCAGCGGGAGACCGGCTCCGCGCCCAGAGCCGTCAGACGGGCGACCTCCGCCTCCACGTCGTCGGTCTCGATGTCGACGTGGTAGCGCGGTGCGTCGTCGACCGCCTGGACGTCCACGGTCAGGCCGGGCACGGCGCCGTCCAGGGCCGTGAACTGCTCCTCGCCCGCCACCGGACGCGCCGGGACGCCCAGCGCGGCGGACCAGAAGTCCGCGGCCGCGCCGGCGTGCTCGACGGGCGTGTCGATGAAGAGTCCGAACATCCTGCTGCGGTGCGCCGTCAACGCGGCTCCTTCTTCTGCAGGGGTCGCGTCGCCGGCCCCTCCAGCACCTCGCCGTCGACGTCGAAGCGCGAGCCGTGGCACGGGCAGTCCCAGCTGTGCTCGGCGGCGTTGAACCGAACCAGGCAGCCCAGGTGCGTGCAGCGCAAGGACACCCCGTGCAGCTTCCCGTCGGCGTCGCGGTAGACGCCGGTCTTGCCCAGGCCGTCGCGGATCACGTGCGCCTGGCCGCACGGCAGGTTCTCGCTGGACGTGGCGTCGGCCGGCGCGATCCTGTCGCCCACCATCTGCACCGCGACCTCGGCGTTCTTCTTCACGAGCTCCGGCAACGACTTGAGCGACACCCGGTGCGGGCTGAACCGGTCGGAG
>JASLAV010000377.1 GCA_030146905.1 Lentzea sp.
CCGTCCTCGGTGATCAACGGCGTGCGGACCCTGCGGTCGTTGGGGTCCGGCACGCGCACGATCAGGCCGGAGCGTTCGAGCTTGTCGAGCTCGCTGGTCAGCGTGGTCTTGTCGAGGCCCAGCATGGCGCCGAGCTTGAGCTGCGTGCGCTGGACCTCCTCGTTGGCGAGGGCCTGCAGGATCAGCTGGCCGCGGACGGTGATCCCGTGCTTGCCGATCTCCTCGGCGAACGACGACCCGACGCGCTGGGCCGCCCGGTGCAGCAGCCAGTTGAAGTCCCACTTCTCCGCACAGGCGTTGTGCAGCGGCTGCTCCTCCATGTGTCCCATCGTACATCCCGCAAGAGATGTTCTCGGCTCAGAACATCTTGACTCGGAAGTTCTTCGCTCGTATGTTCTTGGCATGACCAACCTGCTGCACATCGACTCGAGCATCCGCCGCGAAGGCTCTGTGACCCGTGAGATCACCAGCGCGTTCGCCGACGCCTGGCGCTCGTCGAACCCCGAGGGCGGCTACACCTACCGGGACCTGAACGCGGAGCCGGTCCCGCACGTCGACGGCACGGAGCACGGCATCACGCCCGCGCTGGCCGCCGAGCTCAGGGCCGCCGACGTGGTCCTCATCGGTGCGCCGATGTACAACTTCTCGATCCCGTCGACGCTCAAGGCCTGGATCGACCAGGTGGCGACCAGGGAGTTCTTCCCGCGCGAGGACGGCACGTTCGAACTGGGCGGCAAGCGCGTCGTCGTGGTGACCGCCAGAGGCGGCTCGTACAAGCCGGGCACGCCGCGGGAGGGCTTCGACTTCCAGGAGCCGTACCTGCGCGCCGTGTTCTCGATGATCGGGCTCGACCACAACCTGGAGTTCGTGCACGCCGAGCTGACCCTGGCTGAGGTCAACCCGCAGCTGCACCAGTTCCGCGAGCTCGCGGTGGAGTCGCTCGCCGACGCGCACCGCGTGGTCAAGGAGCTCGCCTCGGCCTAGTGTCGGTCGCATGATCGACAAGGTGGCTTGGCTGTACCTGGAGGACGGCCGCGTGCTCGGCACCCGGTCGGCGGGCAAGGACACGTTCTACCTGCCCGGTGGCAAGCGCGAGCCGGGGGAGTCCGACGTCGCGACGCTCGTGCGCGAGATCCGCGAGGAGCTGTCCGTCGAGATCGACGCCGCTTCCGCCCGGCACGTGGGGACGTTCGAGGCGCAGGCACACGGCCACACGTCGGGGGTGACCGTGCGGATGACCTGCTACACCGCGTCGTTCGAGGGGGAACCGGTGGCCTCGGCCGAGATCGAGGAGCTCGCCTGGCTCACCACCGCCGACGCCGACCGGATCTCACCGGTCGACCGGATCATCTTCGCCCACCTGCGGGACATGGGGGTGCTGTCCTGACGTTCGCGGACCGCGGCCGCGGACGTTCGTCCACAGCGCTCTCCTCCCACTTCAACATATAGCGCACCCCAGGGCTTGCGGCAAGACCCCAGGCATGCTTCATCATTCCCCGGCCAACGCCATTCACCTGGGGAAACGGGGACAACCATGATCGACGTCATCATCGCCGGCGGCGGACCGACCGGCATGATGCTCGCCGGCGAACTGCGGCTGCACGGTGTGGGCGTGGTGGTGCTCGAACGCGATCCGGAACCCACGAAGGTCGTGCGTGCACTCGGCCTGCACGCGCGCAGCATCGAAGTGCTGGACCAGCGCGGCATCGCCGGCCGGTTCCTGGAGGCGGGGCAGACGCACCCGCTCTCCGGCTTCTTCGCCGGGATCGAGAGGCCCGCGCCGGAGCGGCTGGACACCAAGTACCCGGTCGTCCTCGGCCTGCCGCAGCCGCACATCGAGCGCCTGCTCACCGAACACGCCGTCGAGGCGGGCGCCGAGATCCGGCGCGGCCGCACGGTGACGGGGCTGGTGCAGGACGACGAGGGCGTGACCGTGGAACTGGCCGACGGCACGTCGTTGCGTGCTCGTTACCTCGTCGGTTGCGACGGCGGGCGCAGCACCGTGCGCAAGCTCGCCGGGATCGACTTCCCCGGCGAGCCCGCGCGCGTGGAGACGCTGCTCGGCGAGATGGAGATCGGCATGCCGTGGGAGGAGGCGATGCCGTTGATGCTGGAGGTCCGCAAGACGCAGAAGCGGTTCGGCATCGGTCCCCTCGGCGGCACCGCGACCTACCGGGTGATCGTCCCTGCTGAAGGCGTGTCCGAGGACCGTGCGGTCATGCCGACGTTCGACGACTTCAAGGAGCAGCTGCGGCGCGTCGCCGGCACCGACTTCGGCGTGCACTCGCCGCGGTGGATGTCGCGCTTCGGCGACGCCACCCGGCAGGCCGAGCGCTACCGGTCCGGCCGCGTGTTCCTCGCGGGCGACGCGGCGCACATCCACCCACCGACCGGCGGCCAGGGGCTCAACCTGGGTCTGCAGGACGCGTTCAACCTGGGCTGGAAGCTCGCCGCCGCCGTGCGCGGGTGGGCGCCGGCCGGACTGCTCGACACCTACCAGGCCGAGCGCCACCCGGTGGGTGAGGAGGTGCTGAGCAACACCCGTGCGCAGATCGAGCTGATGAAGGTCGAGCCGGGACCGCAGTCGGTGCGGCGGCTGCTCACCGAGCTGGTGCGGTTCGAGGACGTGAACCGCTACCTGATCGAGAAGATCATCGCGGTGACGATCCGGTACGACTTCGG
>JASLAV010000404.1 GCA_030146905.1 Lentzea sp.
TGAATCCCGGGCGTTCCGCACGCGGCGACGAGCGGGCAGGCGGGCGGTGTGCCACCCCTGCCCGCCCGCTTGGAGGCCACACCGGACGGAGATGTACCTGTCCGGCAGACTCCGGTGCGAGCGGGAACGGGGGGTACCAGACGAAGTCTGGTACCGCCCGTTCCTGTTACACCGTCAGCCGTGCGGCAGCTTCGGGTAAGGGGTGGTGAGTGCTTCCAGTTGTTCGGCGAGCGAGCCGGCGGACTTGGCGGAACGTGCCGGTTGTCCGTCGGCCGGCACGTCCGGTCGTGGTGCGCCCGCGCAGGTGGATTCCTTGGGCGGCAGGGTGCCGTGGATGAGGTAGTTGTCGACCTGTGCGGTGACGCAGGGGTTGGCGATGTAGAGGCCGTGGCTGCCGTCGTCCACCGCGGTGATCAAGTGGTTGCGGAGTTTCTTCGCCATCGCCGGGCCGCCCTCGTACTTCGTCGCGGGGTCGAACTCGGCCTGCAGCACGAGGCCGGGCGGGTTGCCCCGGCGCTTGATGTCCACGGGTCGCTCCGGCGGGGTGAAGCTGCGGAACGTGCACGCGGTGGGCGCCGCGGACATCGCTCCTTCGCCGTAGGGGTACTTTTCGCGGAAGATCTTCATCTGCTGGTAGTAGTGGTTGAGATCGGTGGGCCAGTCCCGTTCGCACGTCACCGTTTCGTACACGCCGATGGCGGTCTTCGGCTCGGCGGTCTGCGTCATGATCTTGAGCGCCGCGGCGGCGTCCGGTGAGAGCTCGCTGTTGTTCAGCGCTGCCTGGAACTGGACGAGCAGCTTGCCGAGGACGTCCCAGCTCGGCCTCCTCGGGGCGTGCATGCCGAGGACCAATTGATCCAGCACGTCACCGTCGACCGCCGTGACGTCCGGCGGGCCGCCGTCCCAGGGAACCGGCGTGCGCTCCAGTTGTTCGCGCAGCTTCTCCACCGTTGCCCGGACTTCGGCCGCCGTCTTGCCGAGCCCGTAGGTGCCATGGCGTTGTGCAGCCCAGGCCATCTATTCGTAGACGCTGGCGGTGATCGCCATCGCCTGCGACTTGCTCGCTTCGTAGTAGGACCAGTCGGGGTGCATGGAGGAGTCGAGCACGCTGCGGTTGAGCTTGCCCGGGAACAGGCTCCCGTAGACGGCGCCGAGGTAGGTGCCGTACGACATGCCGAAGTAGTTGATCTTCCGCTCGCCCATCGCGGCGCGGATGACGTCCATGTCCCGTGCGGTGTTGGCGGTGCTGATGTGCTTGCGCAAGTCACCGCCCGCGCGCTGGCACATCTGTTCCTGCCGGCGCGCCTGTTCGGCGATCACCGCCAGCTGCGCGTCGGTCGGGCGGCTCGGCCGGTCAGGAGCCTGGTCGGGGACCTCGCACCGCAGCTCGTCCTTGCTGAACCGCGTGCCCCTGGGGTTGAACCCGATGATGTCGAAGCTCTCCGCCACGGCAGCCAGCTTGGCGAACCCCTTGGGGAAGAACACGCCGGAGACGCCGGGGCCTCCAGGATTCGTCAGCAGGACGCCCTGTCGTTTCGCCGGGTTCCTGGCCTTGACCCTGGTCACGGTGATCTCGAGCGTGCGGCCGCCTGGATCGCGGTAGTCCATGGGTACGAGGACCGTGCCGCAGTCCATTCCGGACCACTGCTCCTTCCAGAAGTCGGCGGGAAAGCCGGGTGGCACCGGCGGGTCGCACGGAGCCCACGCGATCCGCTTGTCGTAGAACCGGTTCAGACCGGCGCCTGCCTGCTCGCCCACTGCCACGGGAGTGGTGAGGCTGAACAGCGCCCCCGTGACCATCACCGTGCTCAGCACCCTGATGGATCGATGTCGATTCCGCATGGCTGACTCTCCGTCATGGTTGATCTTGCGCGGACCGGCCGAAGCTATCGACGGCGAGATATCGGCCGGATAAGCGTCCGCGTGAACATGGTCGGAGAGCGCCCGGCGCGACCGTCCGGTGTGGTGGTGCGTCCACCACACCGGACGGTCGTCGAGGCCGAGTACTACTGGCTTCTACTTGGCGCACAGGGCCTTGTCGAAGAAGGCGAGGACCTCGGCGCGGCCGGTTTCGTCGTTCGTCACGGCGAGGGTGACAGCCCGGCCGTCCGGAGTGATGGCGGTGCGGGTCTGGAAACCGTCGGCGTCGCCGCCGTGGCCGTAGGCCGTGACTCCGCAGCTGAGCTTCATCTCGATGGTCCCCAGGCCGTAGCGCCACCCCTCGGGAAAGCCGGGTGCCTCGATCGCCTGACGCATCTCCGCCAGCTGGCCGGGCTTGATCAGCCGGCCGTCCTGCAGAGCGACCAGGAACTTGTTCACGTCGCTCGGGGTGGCGATCATCTGTCCCGCGGCGCCGGCGATCGACGGGTCGAACCTGGTGATGTCGATCAGCTCACCGGGAATCGGCTCGCCCTTGTCGTCCGTGGCGAACAGGTAACCCCGCGGGTGCGGTGCACGGATGTCCCGGTCGCCCGGCCCGGGGTAGTACGTCTCCTTCAGCCCGGCGCGGTTGATGATCTGGTCCGTGACCACCTCGGCGAACGGACGTCCCGCCACCTTCTGCGCCACCAGGCCCAGCAGGACGTACCCGGCGTTGCTGTAGTCCCACACCCGGTCCTGTCCGGGAGCGAACGTGGGGGCGTGGGCCAGCGCGGCGTCCAGCAACTCCCTGGCCTCGAAGTACCTGTCCTTGATCGGCAGGATCCCCTTGGGCATGAGGGGCATTTGGCGGGTCAGCCCGCTGGTGTGGTTCAGCAGCTGCCTGATGGTGATGTTCCGGCCGTCGATCGCCGCACCGTCGCCGGTGCCCCGCACGACACCGGGCAGGTGCTTCTCCACCGTGTCGTCCAGCGCGAGCTTGCCGTCACCGGCCAGTTGCAGGACGGCCACCGCGGTGAACATCTTGGTGTTGCTGGCGATCCGCACGTAGCCGTTCGTCGGAACCTTCGACTTCGTCCGGATGTCACCCACCCCGGCGGTGTAGTTCGTCACCCGCCCGTCCTGGCCGCGCACCGACATCAGCGCCCCTGGGAGCGTTCCGTCCTTGACCAGGGTTTCCAGGCCGGCCTGCAGCGCCTTGTCGTGACGCGGACTCGACCTCTCCGCTGACGCACCCGTCGCAGCGACCGAGGTCGCTGCGAGACCGGCGACCGCTACCGCGGCCAAGGCCGCGGCGACCACACCACGACCCCGGCGCGCGGCGCCCGTGGTGCTTCTGGCCGGACGACTCAGACCTTTCAACAAGACACACTCTCCAAAATGGACGATCTGCGTTGACACGCACAGTCTCGCCACCGTCCCGGTGTCCGCGCGATCCCGTGTGCTGCACGACTTCCGGTACAGCCAGCACTACCTCCGGCGGTCACTTCGCGCACAGCGCGGCGTCGAAGAGCGCGCCCCGGTCCCCCGCGACGGACTCGTCGTTCACCGACCCGTTGAGCGAGGTGACCGTGAAGGTCACGGCGCGACCGTCGTCGGTGGTCGCGCTGAAGGTCGAGTAGCCCGGGATGTCGCCGCCGTGGCCCCATGCGACCCCTCCGCAGCTCAAGGGCATGCTGAAGAGGCCGAGTCCGTAGCCCTGACCCGACTTCGACTCCGGGTCCGTCGGGATGGTGGTGCGCATCTGGGCCAGCTGAGCCGGATCGAGCAGCTTCCCGTCCAGCAGCGCGCGCAGGAAGGTGTTGAGGTCGCCGGGCGTGGAGACCAACTGGCCGGCCGCCCAGCCCCAGCTCGGGTCCATCCGCGTGAAGTCGACCAGCTCGCGGGTCTCGACGGTGCGCTGGTAGCCCTTGGGGTGCCGGCCGCG